>JAJAYT010000328.1 GCA_026786085.1 Microcoleus sp. CAN_BIN18
ATGAATAAGATGCGCGCTTGGTACTTGATCCCTAAATGTACGGAGAGGGTGGGATTTGAACCCACGTTAAGGTTGCCCCTAAAGTAGTTTTCGAGACTACCGCATTCAACCGCTCTGCCACCTCTCCAATTGACGATTAGACACCAGCTAAAATTAGCTTACCGCACAGTGTGGCACATTGTAAATCTTTTATAAAAAAGAAGTTTGATTTTCTTCAGATTCCAGAGTCGTCTTAAATCCCCCGGATGGCGTCCACTGAAGGGCTCCGTCGCGCCCTGTCCAGAAAATCTGGGTTTTGGTTTGGCGCAGTTGGGCTGCGGTTTCTGGGTCGATTTCATCCGCAGAGGCGATCGCCACTTGCGGCCCAACTGCACCCAATAACTCCGCTGTCAGGGGTTTTCCCGACCACAACAGCACTTGTGTCCGTTTCAATGTTCCCGTTGCTGCCAATCTCTTTGATAACATACTTTGTGCTTCCGGTGTCATGTCACCGACAAGCAACCAAGTACGCGCGCCCACCAGCAATTCTACCACCGGGATTTCCGTATCCACGAACTGCAACCGCGTCGAACCCAGATCAATTTTGCTGTTAGTTTCTAAAGGAAAGTAAACGCCTTGGCGAGATTGTACAGCCGTCATCAATTCTTGATTGTTGCCGCGGTTAATTTGTTTGGGAGCGTTATTATCATAAAATGCTTTAATTGGCAAGCGTTCTATTAATTTTCCCCAACCACCGCTCAAACCTAAATGACCGTGAGTCGCGATCGCAAAATTCACAGAATTAACTCCTTGCTGCTGCAAAAAAGGTAACACTGTAAACCTGACGGTACTTTCATCACCGCTATTAATTAGCGCCACTTTTCCCTGATCTTGAATTACCAAAACTGGTTCGTCAGATGTCGCCAGTAAAGTAACTTGAAACAAAGATGATTGAACGTGCCAAGCTGGCAAAACTACGATCGCAATTCCCGCCATCAGCGCCAGCGGTAAAATCCAAGACGCAGAAAAACTCGGCAGCGAAACAACTCTGTTTTTCCCCTGCTTCCCTCTCCCTTTTCCCTGGTTTTTCTTCCTTCCTACTTCCTGTTTCCCTCTTTTTTCCTGCTTCCTCCTTCTATCCGTTACATCCGTTAAATCCCGTACATTGCTCGTTGCCGAACTGACATCCGTTAAATCCGCTACAGAATCCGTTGCCGAACTTCCCCCCAGCCAAACCCAGCAGATTAAACTATAAAGGGCGATTAGCTGAAACACCGATACTTGACCGACAGCTACCGAATTACCGGGCAATTGCGAAAAATATTGGGCGATCGCAATTAACCACTTTGCCGGATACTCCAACACTTGCACTAAAACACTACCAGCCGGCGGAAAAATCAATCCAGCTAAAGCGCTAACCATCCCACCAATACTCAAAATCCACAACAAAGGAGCCGCAATAATATTGACTAAAATGCTGTAAGGTGATACCACGCTAAAAACGTAAAGTAGCAGCGGTAGTACCCAAACTGAAGCGGCGATCGGAATCACCAAAATCGAAGCGATCGCAGGCGGCATCCAATCCAACTTTGCCATCAGCGGCGGTGCTGTCACCACTAATCCCAAAGTCGCCAAAAAACTCAGTTGAAAACCTAAATCCCAAATCCACAAAGGGTTAACTAGCAGTAAAATAGTAGCAGCGATTAACAACAATCCTAATGGCTTAACTTCGCGACTTAGTACCAAAGCAAATAGTGTGCCAAATCCCATCAAGGCGGCGCGGCAGATTGAAGCTTCAAAGCCTGTTAATCCCACGAGTAAAAATAAAGCACCGACGCCAAAGCCAAATTGTAACTGTTTGGAAAAACGCCTAGTTAAAGCTATAACTAAAGCCAAAACCATCGAAACTTGAGTGCCGGAAGCTGCGATCGCATGGGCTAATCCAGCCTGCACAAAAGAGTCGCGGATGTTGTAAGGTAAATCTACTGCTTGTTTGCCCAGGGCGATCGCACTAATCAACGGCCCTTCAGGAACATTCAACTGCGATAACTGCGATCGCACGATTCGTTGCCGCATCCCTTGAATTTTCGATACCCGCATCTCGCTTACGTCCCAGAAACCACCCGTTTTCTGGTTACCTCGATTGACATCCGCGATCGCATTTTCTCTCTTCCAGTCAATCTGACGCCCTTTGAGCCCTACAAAAGCCCCTTCTCTGGCTAAATATGCTTTAAAATCAAAAGCCCCCGGATTTGAGGGCGGCTGCGGTTTGTACAACGAACCCACAACTGCGATCGTATTATCTGCGTACAAGCCAGTTGCTTGCAGCAGAGGCACTGTCACGTAGAGTTTGCCGGATACTTCGCGGTTGAGGATTACTCCTCCCTCGCCGCCGTTGATTTCGCTCACTAAATCTGTTTCTAACCAAAATTGCGATCGACCCGATCGAGTTAATCGGGGCGTACTGACAACTCTACCGCGAACTGTCACCGCTACTTCTTGAGTATTTCCACCAACGGGAATCAACTTGCTGATGTCATTAATTGCCGGTTGGGGCGATCGAACTGCCAAATAAAAGCTAGCGAGAAATGCCGTCAAACCCGCCACTGCCCACACCCATTTCGCTCTCGGCAGCCTCTCCAGCAAACTCAATTCTTCCCTCGCCTCTAAGGGTTCTGCAACAACATTTTCTTTAGTTCTGCTGCGTCTTTTCTTAGTAGTTTTGAGAGAATTCCTAGTATACTTTAACAACAGTTTAGGCATAGCGACTGCGGCCGATATTCCCACAGCAAGTATCCCGTATCTACCCCAAGAAACCCCTGTAGAAATCAATCCTACAATGTATGCAAGACAGAAAATGACACCCGTTGCTTGATTCATTAATTAATTAACAAGTATGGAAGAAGACAGGAAAGTTGAGTTTGTAGGGTGTGTACTGCGCACCGGTTAACTTTTTCTGACAATGTACACCGCACTGATTGAGCAAGTATCAGTGCTTTGATTCCAAACCAAGCTGCCTTTGATATTGGTTTAGAATCAAGAGACAAAATTGCATTCACTCGCTATCGTATCTTAAAATTATCTGCGTTTATCTCCGTTGATCTGCCTTGCATCTGCGGTTGCTCTATCAATCAAAGATTGATGCAATTCAAGTCTAAGATACTCAAACTTAGTCAACCGGGATCTCTGGCACTGCTCAAACTTAACCGGTGCGCACTGCACACCCTACCAACTGATATTCACAAAAAAACTGGTACTACCTTAAATAGACAAACCCAATTTTAAACCGAAAGCCGCGTGCAGCAACATAAGTGCTAAAGCCGTCGTACCCAAATAAGCGTGAACCGCGCGCAGTGCTAGCTTATTGCCCCCAAAACCCGTCAGTGAAATCAAGCTACCAACAGCCAGCAAAACCAGCACTCCTGAACCTGTCCAAAAATGCGGGCTTTCCATAACAGGCTGGTGCTGCATTACCAGCGACAATAAGCCACCTGTATAGCCCAAAGCTAGAAACAGAAACATCCAGGGTGCAAGCTTACGGTGATCCGATCGACTTTTGAGTGCGACATCCTTATCGGCGGCCAAACGTCCCTGCCATCCCGTATACCCGACGAAACTGCCCATCGCCACCACCACGATCCCCATCATTACAGGATGTCCCCAATGCGTAATCGGTTCGGGAATTCCCAGACTGCGAAATTGACTGGCGATGGGTTCTAGAAGTTCACTTAAATTTACCATTTGATTTTGATTCCAAGCTTAGCGATAAATATTTTTGGACTAATTCTTAAAATATAATAAAATACTTAGTATGGCAACTGCGATCGCACACTTCAAAGAGCCGCTTAACCTGACTGCAAAACATTTCTCACAAGCCTATATTTACACAAAACTTAGCCGGCTAAAGCCGGCTGTGAGATTTTTACAGCAGTGATGCTGTTTCAAGTTAGTTGTTAGCTTGATCCGCTAAATCGCAAAGCAAAAATAAACGTAATTCGCCTGCACGTCACACTCCGGGGCGGCTTTTCGCCCAATCTTCACAGCCTCATCCTCACTCTGGATGTTAAAAATTATCTACCTACTCAAAGTTAATTTCAATTCCTTGACTTTTGAATGCCAAAGCTAGAAATTAACATCGCAGCCACGAGCAGTGCAACTTCTACATTTTGCCAATCGATCTCAAGGGAGAATCAACTACTGCCAAAAAAATAGAGGTTCCAAGTTTGACACTTTTTGCATAAAGTATGCTGTCTGACCGATGGGAGTTCGATCGACTGAGCGCTTAACTGAGCGTCTTAAAACACCTTGAAAGCACCCTGATCTATTGAGCTGCCATCGCCGTGCCACAACCCGCGAATCCTCTCAACTCAATCGCTGGGGATTCAGTTGTAGCAGACAAGCACCGATTTTCACGCTTAGTATTCGGAGGAACCGTGCAATCGCTAAACTCTCTGCGCCGTCGCTAAAGTAGCTTCCGAAGGTTGGATTTGATACTTTACGAGATTTGCCAGTTCTTGTAACTGACTAATCGCCTCTGCACCTTCAAGTTTCATCAGTTCGCGATCGTCCCGCATCTCAGTCCAAGTAATTCCGTAATCTGACACTAAAAATCGAATCAGATGGTTGTCCGTCAAACTGACCATAAATGAGGCACTGTTCATCTGACCCCCGCAAGTATAGCAGGATGCCAGATAACCCCTACGCTCTAGCACGATCGCCAAAGCCTGAAGGTTCATTACCAAATCTTGGACGAATTTACGGTGTTGTTCTGCAAGTCTCAGAAACACAGTTGTTCTCCTATCACCACGCCGTGTATTTTATACCCAATTTCATAATTTCTTAGTAATTAGGTATTTAGGTGCTGGTTCATTATACGTTTAGTATGCTTTAAAAAAATCGGATTAGCGACCTCTTCAGCTTACTTATACTAGACTAACCGAGTTGCGATCGAAACTAAGTATCAGCAACGACATTCAGCCAAAACACAGTGTCGCGCGGGACTCCAGCCAGAAAATTTGCCCGCTCTGACGGCTGATTCAGCCATCGGACAGCCCAAAGATACAAATAACTGATGATAGCAATGGAGTTAGTTAAGTTTGACACTCCTCGACCTGAAGGTACGAGGATTCTTGGCTCACCGAGACCACTTAAACTAGATTCCTTGCAGTCTCTAGCTCAGAGGTGGGACTCTCCCCAAGCGTTAATTAGGGTATGCCCTACCCTATTTGCTTTTGAGCAAGTCCTGTTTCAGTTTGAAGCAAATTCGCTTCAAATGCTGTGAGTCTAGCTCCTCTGAATCTTTTACCTACTGCGAGGTGGAGTCTAGAAAAATGCAGTAGAACCGCTTAGATTCAATTTTCAAGGTTCAGCGCTTTGTCTTTCGACAGCTAGGTTTTTAGAGTGGTTGATTACCTTTCCACTACTACAACCATACAGCAAAGCCGTGCTAGAAGCACGGGGTTTTAGACCCATTTTTATGATAAGATTTCAGTCGCCTTGGGGATACTCCTCCCAAAGCGTTGTAGTCTGCCGCAAGCTGCGAAAATCGCCATTTCCCAAAATCAAGTGATCTAGCAGCGGAATCGACAAAAACTGCGCTCCAGCCAGCAACTGTCGCGTCAAAGCAATATCCTCCGGGCTAGGCTCTACACTCCCCGACGGGTGATTGTGCGAGATAATCGCCCGCGTCGCCCCTTGACGAATGATCTCCCGAAAAATGTCCCTGGGATGAGCTAAAGTTTCCGTAGCTGTGCCGATCGTAATTACCTGAGTACCCAGCAGCCGATTTTTGACATCCAGCAGCACCACAGCGAAACGTTCCTGAGACTGCCACATCAAATCCTGACTCAGAGCATCCGCAGCAGCTTGGGGAGAGTCAACCACCGCCATATCCGGCGGGCGCGACTGAAACACCCGCTTCCCCAACTCCACCGCAGCCAAAATCGAAGTAGCCTTAGCAGGCCCAATCCCGTGAATCTGCGTCAACTCCTGCACGCTAATACTGCGCAGCACAGCCAGAGGGTCACGGGAATGCTGGCTCAACTGATTTAAAATATACTGTCCCAGCCCGACGGCCGAAAGTTTACCTTTTCCCTGACCAGTACCGAGCAGAATCGCAATCAATTCCGCAGTCGCCAAACTTTTCGGGCCACCGGCCATCAGCCGTTCCCGTGGACGTTCACCGGGAGGCAAATCCACAATTCTCAAGCTGTAAGTCATAGATTCACCAACATTTCAAGCTCAACTATTTCACAATCTTAGACGATAGATTTCACTCTTCAAATCAGTACAATCACCGAAAAAATCCAAAGCCTTAACCGCAGGTTTGGGCACAGCAAATCTAAGGTAGCGTTTCACAAGCGATCGAGTCTTTATCTCGATCGAGCTTAAACGGATCGCCCGGATATGCCTCTAACACTCGCTGCGCTTCGGCTTGAGTCGCAAAGTCAGAACAGTTGCAATCCGAATTAACGCAACTCGGAAAATCTGCACTTTTAACCTTGGGTTTAGAAGACTCGTAGTTCACTTTCTTGATATCTTCCTTTGGCTGCTGTGCATCAACAGCAATCTCTGCGGTTCGTTCAACAGATTTGACTGAAGATGGCAATTTGCGATCG
>JAJAYT010000329.1 GCA_026786085.1 Microcoleus sp. CAN_BIN18
CGACTCTGCCAGAAGCAGGCCACCACGTGGTATGTTGCACTTGGCGAGTTTTAGTTTGAGTTTCACCCTGCGAGTTTGTTTCCGTATAAGTTTCAGTCACGTAGTAGTGTTCTCCCCGATCGCCCTTATAGTAACTCACCGTATAACAGTCGTAAGTCCAAAACGGCAAATAAACCCCTTGAATTTTCTCCTGTTGCGCTAGGGATTTCAAAGCAGAAGGAGCAAACCAGCGATTGCTGAGCCACTTCTGAATGCTTTGTCTGGCCTGTTTATCAGTAACTTCAAAGGGTACAATTCCCTCTGGGTGTACGCTAGGGCTTGCCTTTGCAGGTTGCGTCACAATTGGCGAAGCACAAAACGGGCATTTACCCGCTACTTTTGGCGGTTCAAAAGTAACACTTGCTCCGCAATCATTGCATTTTACTTCTAAGGCTGTTGTTGATAAAGTTGTCAGCGTCGTTTTGTCTGGTTTTAGATATTGTTCGTAAGAATTTTCTTGTACTTCTTCGGCAGTTTGGGGAATTGCATCTTCCCAGCCGCAGTAAGCACACTTGAGCTTTCCTGCTTGGGGGTTGAACTCTAAATAAGCCCCGCAGCTAGGACAGGGAAAACGTTTAACAGCAGCTTCAGAATTATTCATAATAGTAGTTGATTGGTGAGGTCACACGCAATAGGTAATACCAATTTAATGGGTCGTTGCACATATCTCTATCCCCCTAAATCCCCCGAAAGCAAGGGGGACTTTGATCGGAATCTTGTCCCCCCCTTATTAAGGGGGGCTAGGGGGGATCGGATTCTATGCAGCCTCATAAAAAATTGGTATAATAGGTAATCGGGAAAGCGTACCGATTACCAATTACCGATTACCTAAATATGCCAAATTTTAGGTGGCTGCTGGTGGGGGAGGCGACGGCACAGTAGCCAATAAAGATACTAATTCCGGCACTTGCGATGCTAACTTCCAGCCGTCAAAACCTGCACGCCAAACCATTACCTGATGTGTCAAACCATTTTGCAGAAGTTGATGCAGCTCAAAGGGCCCTAATTGTTGACCGTTCTGGGCAATGTACCACTGAGTTTGTGTTATTGGGGGAGGTGGCGGCGGAGTTTGAGATGCTGGTGACTGCATCATATTTGTCATTTGTTGACCCATTGCCATTCCCATGCCCAATTCTAATGCTTGATTGCCGCCGCTGGGATTATTGGCTGATGCTTCAATAGCGTTAGCAGCTTGATATTGGGTATATTGCTGCATATTTCCCAGAAGTCCGATCGAGGCTCGTTTGTCTAGCGCTGCTTCAACTTCAGCCGGCATCGAGATATTTTCAATTAATATCTGAGTTAATTCTAACCCGAACTGCTGGATATTTGGCTGTAGGGCAGTGCGTATTTGTTCGCCCATTTGTGTGTAGTTGGCTGCAAAATCCAGCAGGGGAACGCGGGAATTGCCAACCCAATTGGCAAAGGCACTGACTATTGTGTTGCGTAGCTGTTCGCTAATTTCATCTACTTGAAATAGTCCATCAGTGCTGATTAGTTGTTTTAAGAGTTGTTCTGGATGGGAAACTTTAATGTTGTAGGTTCCAAAAGCCCGCATTCGCACTGGGCCGAGTTCTGGATCGCGGATAATTACAGGGTTAGCGGTTCCCCATCTCAGGTTGGTAAATATTTTGGTGTTAAAAAAGTAGACTTCTGCTTTAAAGGGAGAGTTGAAACCGTAGGGCCAACCTTTTAAGGTGCTCAGAAGGGGTAAGTTGCGGGTGTATAGTTCGTGCATTCCAGGATCGAAGACATCGGCAACTTGGCCTTCGTTGACAAAGACTGCTACTTGTCCGGGCCTGACTGTGAGTTTAGCACCTTGTTTAATTTCGTTTTGGTGGCGCTCGAATCGATAGGCAATGGTATCGCTGGTGTTGTCTAACCATTCGATGATATCGACAAATTCGCCGCGAATTTTATCAAAGAGTCCCATAGATTTATTTTGAGTTGTTGTTTGATTTTAGCTTCAAAAGGAGCGATCGATGTTCCCGATCGCGATTGTAAAGTTTTTAGGTGCGATCGCCCTTACACCATAAAGCAGCCGAGAGCGATCGCCCTTTACTCCCTCAATCCCTCCCAGCAATGGTTTCCCTCACAATTCCGGTTCAAGGCCGGCCGATCGCAATTGAGCGCGCAATTGCTCTAATTCTTGTTGAGTGCGATCGGCTCTTTGCCGCTCTTGTTCAGTTGAGTTGCGGTCAGGATTTAACAAACGGATGCAAGTATTGGTGTCTAAAAGATAAATCACAGCAATTCTTCCCGTATTTCATATTCCCCTTGCTCACCCCTGACTAAAGGTTCATCCTGAAAACACCCGATTGTTCTTTCAAAAAACCCCGGTGGCCAGCCTAAATCTTCCGGTGTTTTAGCCTCAGTTGCAGGTACAATGGGCTGGAAAACTACAATAACTTCAAAATCTGTATCTTTGATACCGCCGGGGATTTGCAAATGCAGCATCCCGTCTGCACCAACGCGCGATCGCACTTTAATACTTTGCATAATTAACCCGCTAAATTTGCTTTCTATTCTAGTTTAAAGAGCCTGGGTTGGGCCCTTGAAACGCAACCCAACACATAATGCTGATTCGACAAAGCTGCCGGTTCGCGCCAACCCAACCTACACCCACCTGCAACCCGCCGCGCGATAGTTTGTAGTGCGGACTTCAGTCCGCAGGCTGTTACGGACTGAAGTCCGTACTACGAACCGTTTCAGTCCCGAGTGAGAGAACCGCCCGCAGCCCCGTGGCTCGACGCGGTACAATAAATGCGATCGAACTTAACGCTTATATTTAAAAGGCTAGACACAACGCCACAGGAGATAACAGACGTATGGGAAAAGTAGTTGGCATTGACCTCGGAACGACAAACTCAGTAGTAGCCGTCATGGAAGGCGGCAAACCGGTTGTGATTGCCAATGCAGAAGGGATGCGCACAACTCCTTCGGTGGTGGCTTTCACAAAAGAAGGGGAACGTCTTGTCGGACAGATGGCCAGACGCCAAACTGTTCTCAACCCGCAAAACACCTTTTACGCTGTCAAACGGTACATCGGACGCAAATATACCGAACTGACTCCCGAAGCAAAGCGCGTCCCTTACACAACTAGGCGCGAAGAAAATGGCAACATCAAAGTCAAGTGTCCCCGCCTGAAAAAAGATTTCGCCCCAGAGGAAATTTCGGCGATGGTGTTGCGGAAGTTGGCCGATGAAGCCAGCCGCTATCTCGGACAAGAGGTGACGGGGGCTGTGATTACGGTTCCCGCTTATTTCAATGACTCCCAGCGACAGGCGACGCGGGATGCGGGACGAATTGCCGGACTTGATGTCAAGCGGATTTTAAATGAACCGACTGCGGCTTCTTTGGCTTACGGTTTGGACAGGCGAGAAAGTCAAACTATTTTAGTGTTTGATTTGGGCGGTGGTACTTTTGATGTGTCGATTTTAGATGTCGGAGACGGAGTATTTGAAGTTAAAGCAACTTGCGGCGATACTCAATTGGGCGGCAATGATTTTGACTCCAAAATTGTTGACTGGTTAGCAGAACAATTCTTAGAAAAAGAAGGGGTGGATTTACGCAAAAATCGCCAAGCTTTGCAGCGCTTAATTGAAGCATCGGAAAAAGCTAAGATTGAGCTGTCGGGAGTTGGCGTGACGGAGATTAATTTGCCGTTTATTGATGCGAATGAAGATGGGCCTTTGCATCTGGAAACGCGCTTAACTCGCGGTCAATTTGAGGGGCTGTGCAGCGATTTGGTGCAGCGGCTGCGTCGCCCAGTCAAACAAGCTTTGGCTGATGCAAATTTGAGTCCTTCTCGGATTGATGAAGTTGTCCTAGTCGGCGGTTCGACTCGCATTCCTTTGGTTCAGCAAATTGTTCGCAGTTTGATTGATAAAGAGCCGAATCAAAATGTGAATCCCGATGAAGTTGTGGCTGTGGGAGCGGCAATTCAGGCGGGGATTTTGGCGGGAGATGTCCGTGATGTTCTGCTGTTGGACGTGACGCCGCTGTCGCTGGGTTTGGAAACGATCGGTGGTGTGATGAAAAAATTGATTCCTCGGAATACTACTATTCCAGTTAGGCGATCGGACATTTTTTCGACTGCTGAAAACAACCAAACTGTGGTAGAAGTTCACATCATCCAAGGGGAACGAGAATTAGGCCGGGATAATAAGTCTTTGGGACGGTTTAAACTAACGGGAGTTCCGCCGGCACCGCGAGGGATTCCGCAGATACAAGTAGCTTTTGATATTGATGCTAACGGGATGCTGTTGGTGACTGCTTTGGACAAAACTACTGGCCGGGAACAAAGCATTACTGTGCAAGGTGCTTCGACGCTTTCTCAGCAGGAAGTGAATCAAATGATTCGGGATGCTGAACAGTTTGCTCAAGCTGATAAGTTGCAGCGGGAAAAGGTGGAAAAACGTAATCGCGCTGAGGCTTTAGCTTATCAGGCAGAGCGACAATTGCGGGAAGTTGCGCTCGATCGCGGAATGCAGTTTGCTCAAAGAAGTCGCCAACGTATTGAAACGTTAATTCGGGAATTGCGAGATAGTTTGGAGCGCAAGGATGAGCGGGGAGTCGATCAAGTTGGTTCGGATTTGCAGGATGCTCTTTATGATTTGAGCCGGGAAGTTGCAGCGTTTGCGATGGATGATGACGATGATGATTTCTTTGAGTCTGTGAAGCGCACTTTTACTGGCGATGGTAATAAGCGACGCCCGGATGATTTTAGCAATGCTAAGCCGTACAGGCGATCGACTGTCGATCCAATTCCCGATCGCCCTTACGACGATCGCGATCGCAGGGACGATCGCGATCGATCCTACGATCGCGATCGCAGGGACGATCGCAGAATCAGTCCCAGTCGCCCAAGTCGTCCCTATCAAAATCAAAGCGACGACTGGGATGATGATGACGATTGGCTGTAATTGAAGGAAGAAGGAAGTTCGGCAACGGATTTTGTAACGGATTTAACGGATGCAAAGAAGAAGGAAAAGAGCTGATTTTAATTGTAAAATATAGCACGGATCTTTTCCTGCTAATACAAAATGCGTTGCCAAACTTCCCTCATCCATCTGTTAGATCCATTAAATTCGTTACACAATCCGTTGCCGAACTTCCTTCTATCCGTTACATCCATTAAATTCGTTACACAATCCGTTGCCGAACTTCCTTCTATCCGTTACATCCGTTAAATCCGTTACACAATCCGTTGCCGAACTTCCTTCTATCCGTTAAATCCGTTACACAATCCGTTGCCGAACTTCCTTCTCCTACTATGCAAAACTTTCGTAATTACTATCAAATTTTGGGAGTACCCAAAGAGGCCTCAGCCGATGAGATCAAGAAAGCCTATCGACGGCTGGCGAGACAGTTGCACCCTGACGTAAATCCGGGGGACAAATCTGCTGACGATCGGTTTAAGGATATTAATGAAGCTTATGATATTCTTTCCGATATCGATAAGCGCGCTCAATACGATCAGTTTAGTAAATTCTGGAAACAAAAGGGATTTCAAGGCAAACAAGGCGTGCGGATTCCCAATTTTTCAACTTGGGGAGGTGGTAAAAATAGCAGCAAAAAAACTGCTGAAAATGTCGATTTTAGCGATTACTCCGATTTCAATAAATTTCTCGATCAAGTGCTCGGAAGACGCCGGGAAGTGAGGATGGCGACGGCAAATGATGCAGCGCGAGTTAGTTCACCGGAACCCTGGAACACGGCTTCCAAGAAAACGAGTTATGTGGCTAATTCTCGGGAAGATAGAAGGGAAATTGACGATCGCGAAATTAGACGGGAAGTTAGAGAAATTGACGATCGCGAAATGCGACGGGAAACTAGAGAAATTGACGATCGCGAAATGCGACAGGATATGGACGCGAGGCTGACTTTGCGCTTGGAAAGAGCCTATTCAGGAGGAACCGAGCGAATTCGTCTGGAAGATGGACGAGCGATCGAGGTGAATCTGCCTCCTGCTATGGTATCAGGCCAGCGGATTCGCTTGCGAAATCAAGGTATTGCTGGCGGAGATTTGTACTTAAAAATTACGGTTTCTCCCCATCCATTTTTCCGCTTGGAAATGTCGGATATTTGCTGCGAATTGCCGCTGACTCCCAGCGAAGCGGTGTTGGGTGGAGATGTGGAAGTACCGACGCTGGATGGTAGGGTGAAAATGAAATTGCCTGCGGGAGTTACGTCTGGGAAGCGGTTGCGGCTGGCTGGTAAGGGCTATCCGACGGGAAATGGCGATCGGGGCGATCAGCTAGTAGAAATTCAGGTGGTAATTCCCAAAGAAATTAGCGACGAAGAAAGAGAATTGTACCAGAAATTACGAGAGATTGAGTCTTTTAAACCACGTCAGGATTTGTCTGTATAATTTTGTAGGGTGCGCACTGCGCACCTTCTACTAATTCTCTTGAACACTCTTCAATAATTTCAGTAAAATTACTGTTGCAATTATTCCTGAATTAGCCGAAAATTAACAACAAGCAATCCTAGATCCACTCCGACCAAGAAACCGGGATTTTTACTCAATCTGTCGGGTGCAACTGAATATTTGGCAAAAAACCCGGTTTCTGAACCCCAGTGCGTCCAAGATTAACTCAAGTAATTTTCCCACAATCAGGAGCATTCTGCCACAATGACTCAAATGCCGCCCCAATGCCAAAATCTGCAAGAACAAGTAGACTCTTTACTGCAACTGCTGCGTCAAGAATCGTCTTTGCGACAACAAGATGTTACAGCGGTGCAAGCGTCTCTGAAAAAGGCAATTTCTCCTGAATTTGAAATTGTGTTTGCGGGCGCTTTTAGTGCGGGGAAATCGATGTTGATTAATGCTTTGCTGGAGCGAGAATTGCTCTACAGTGCTGAAGGACACGCAACGGGTACTGAGTGTTATATCGCCTATGCTGAATCGGCCCAAAAAGAGCGCGTTGTTCTCACATTTTCGAGCGAAGTTGAGATTCGCGCTCAAGTTTATGCTCTGTGCGATCAGTTGAATTTAACTACTGAAATCAATATTAATCACATAGATGTAGTAAAGATTTTATCTCAGGGTTGTCGAATAATTATCGAAAAGGAAGGCGGAGAAAACAAATCGGAACTAGCCAAAAAAGCTAAGGCTTTGATACTGTTGCTAGAAGGTTTTGAAGCTAATCGCGATCGCATCCAAACTGTCGATAACGCTACTTATTCGATGGAACAGTTTAACTTTTCCAACCTCAAGGAAGCTGCTAGTTATGCGCGGCGCGGTAGCAACAGTGCTGTGCTGAAGCGAGTTGAATATTACTGTTACCATCCGCTGCTGAAAGATGGCAATATTATTATTGATACGCCGGGAATTGATGCGCCTGTCAAACAGGATGCGGAATTGACCTACGATAAGATTGAAAGCCCGGATACTTCGGCGGTTGTCTGCGTTTTGAAAGCGGCTTCGTCAGGGGAAATGACTACGGAAGAAACCGAGTTGATGGAAAAGACGCGGGGAAATCCGGGAATTCGCGATCGGCTTTTTTACATTTTCAACCGCATCGATGAAACTTGGTACAACACTCAACTGCGACAGCGCTTGGAAAATCTGATTAATTCCGACTTTCGCGATACTGCGAGAGTGTACAAAACTAGCGGGTTGTTGGGATTTTACGGCAGTTTGATTAAAAATAGCACAACGCGCGATCGCTTTGGTTTAGATACAATATTTGTCACAAATCGCGATCGGGTTTCTGTAGATACTAAGTTAGATTCCGAGTTTCTCGGTAATAGCGAAGAAACTCCGCAATTTATCAGCGAATTCAACCGCTACTGCGCGAATTCCGGCAAGTTATCTCCCAGTAAATTTCGGATTTCAGTTAATAGCTACGAAACACCAAATCAAAACTACGTGCGGATTCTTGCAGAACAAGGAAAACCGCTAATCGAGCAATTAATTCAAGATAGCGGTATCGAAGATTTCCGCACAGCCATCACCCGCTACCTCACCGAAGAAAAACGCCCACAACTGTTCAAAAACTTAGCCGATGATTTAGAAGATTTGTGCATTCAACTGCGGAAACAATACCAAACAATTCAGCGGGATTTGGGAAGCCAGCCCCGCGAAATTGAGGCGATGAAAGCACAAGAACTTCTGCGGTTAAATCAAGAATTGCAGCAAGTCGGACAAGATTTTCGGGAACATATCGCTACAGAAATCAATGAAATGATTATGAATAAATGCGATGTTTTTGATAACGATTTTCGCCAACTACAGTCTCGGATGATCCGGCGCTTGGATGAATTGCTAGATAGCTTTTCGGTTGAGGCAGCTTATGGACGCACTGTGCTGACTCATCCCCGCAATGCTACAGCGCCTTTAATTGCTGTCTTAGTTGAGGCGCTTTACTATTTAGCGAATCAGTTGGAAGATATTTTAATAGAGGCTACGGCTTCATTGGTTGCTAATTTTTTCCAGTATTTAAAAGACAGCGTTCGGAAATCTGAATACTATCGACTTCTGTATCGGTTGTTGGGGAATGATGGGGGAATTGAACAGCAGTTAGAGGAGTTGTCAAAGCGAGTTTCTGATGCTTTGGTGAATGCGGCGGGTGTTGAGTGCGATCGCTATGTACGAGAAAGTCCCCGTTTTTACGATGAAGACACGTTTTCGATTTATCAATTCCGGCAAACATTGCAGCAAACATCTCAAGGTTATGACTGCGAAAATATGGTTGATGCGCAACCAGCAATTCGCCAATTGTTGCGCCTAGATTTCGAGCCAAAAGTATCGAAAACAATTCGCCAAACCTTCCGCCAAACTGTGAATAAGACGCTCAAAGATCATTTGTTACCGATGGCCGAGAAGCAAGCGGATGATATTTTGCAGAAGTACAGTCAAGCCCGGGATTATGTGGAGCAAACTCTGGCGCATGAGGCGGAAGAGAAAATTGCCCGCAACCAGCGGCTGCAAGGGGAGAATGATGAAAAGATCGAAAAGTACGATCGGGCGGTTTCAGGTATCAATAGCTGTTTGCAGGCGATGCAGTTGTACGAGAGTTTGTTGCCTGCGATCGGGCAAAATAATGATGTTTTGATGGGATATGAGGCGAAAGATACTGATTGAAATTCTGGCGATTTCCCAGAGACTTTAACAGTTGACAGTTGACAGTTGACTTCGGAGTGCGAAGTTTTTAGGCTGGGGCTTAAATCCCCAGCCTAAAAACAATCCACTATCGGGGCTAGTCATCATCGATTCCAAATTAGTTGATCGTTCATTTTCACAAAAAAAAGAGGCGCAATTGCGCCCCCTAAATCTTTCATGTCTGCGTTTTAAACACTCACAGCCACTTTCGATTCTTTCGCAGTCAACTTCTCGTAAGTCGCCCGCATCTTCAATCCCACCAACACTTGGAACAAACCAGTTCCATTATTAGAACCAGGATATTCGCGGTGCTGAAGCAATAGGTGAGTCAACTCGCCTTCGTACTTCGCAGAAGTTTTGCTCAAATGGCTTTCGATGTAAATCACTTCTTCGAGATTTTCAAACTGACCGTCTAGTTCCAAAATCGACACTTCGTGGCCGTAGAAAGCATCTGGCCCGTAATACATCTTAATTCCTGGATAGGAACAAGTCAGTTTTCGGCCGCAAGGAACCCAGTTAATTGTTGAACCTTCGTCAAACAAATATGCAGGCTCAAAATTGGCGATGCCTTCGCGCTGGATCATCTGCACTCGCAGAACTTTCCGTTCTTTGTCGTCTTTGATCAAGTTGGTCGGCAATACTTGAATTACCACGTCAGCATATTGCTTTTGTGGATCGATGTAGGCGGTAAAATCGGGTTTACGAGCGTTGATCGCAAACAGCACGTCTTCGTAACGGTGGCCCCGTTCCGCCATGTCGCGCTGGATTTTCCAAGCAATTTTTACTTCGTCGCTGATGTCGAGGTAGACGCTGAAGTCGAGGAGATCTCGCACTCGTTCGTCGTACAGGGGGTGCAACCCCTCAATCACAATCACGTGATTCGGCTCTATCCGCTCAGCAGGATCGAGCAGACCGGTTTCGTGGTTGTAAATCGGCTTGTCGATCGCCCGGCCTTCTTTGAGCGCCTTCATTTGCTCGGCCATCAAGTCAAAATTGTTCGCTCTGGGGTCAAGGGCGGTAATCCCTGTTTCCTTGCGCTGCTTACGATCGAGACAATGATAGTCGTCGAGGCAGATGACGGTAACGAAATCTTCCCCGAACAAATCTGTCAATCGGCGCAAAAAGGTAGATTTTCCGCACCCGGAGTCTCCGGCAACGCCAATTAAAACCACGCGATCCGGCTTAGTTGTCATAGTTTCCCTCTAAAAAAATCACTGTTTACTAACTCAAGTGTAGATTCCACAAAATTTTAGCCCACAGGTAGCTCCAACCATGTTTTGCGTGGCTTTGCTACCCCACGGGATCAAGCTCTCACGAGCATACAGCAGTCCGTTGACTGCTTGCTAGGGGAGACCCAAGCAATTTTCAAGGCAAGTAATTAATAGCTTGTAAAAGTATAGTCACTTATGTATGACATCAGAGGTATTAATCCCTCCCCTTTCTTTTTTACTTCGAGCGGATTGACCCGCTTGGGCTGAACTACGAAGCTCTCGATCCGATCGCACAAGGCATTTGGGACTGCTTGGGGCATGATATCGTCAGACCTATTAACACCAACTTTAGTTACTAATACTACCAGAATGCGATCGCCCCCTACAAGTTCAAGGTCGATCGATCTTAGATTTGAGATTTTCGGGAGAGAGAATTAACACCGTCAGTCAGCAGACGTGCAGGGATAAATCCAGAACCTTGTAGCTGTCGGCTGTTGGTCAATAGAAGCTTTTTTTGCTCTGATGCGGTACTTCATGCCGTTCTGGCCGATCGAAAGGACTTATCGGGGTCGATCCCTCGATCGGGTAAAATAGTCGCAGTACGCAGACAACAATAGCTATAGGTCAACACCTGAACGCAGTCCAGCTAGACTTGCGCTGTGTTCGGCTAATTGGGAATTCCAGACGCGAGCGATCGCAACTTGACACCCCCGCCCACAAGCAAGGCCCAAAAATTGGCGAGACCAATTAGTCCAGATGGCCTTAAGAAAAAAGTAAATTGAGTCTAACGTCACATTCTCTATCTTGATAACTCTGTATGGTGAAGGACAAGCAACAAATGTACAGCCCAAGCATATCTGGTGTAGCGGCGAACTCAGAATCAGGTAGCCGCATCTTTGTTTACGAAGTTGAGGGTATGCGTCAGAATCAAGCAACTGACCAAACAAGCCACCAGATTCGGCGTAGTGGCAACGTATTTATCTCCGTGCCGTACGATCGCATGAATCAGGAAATGCGCAGAATTACTCGCATGGGTGGCAAAATCGTCAGCATTCGTCCTTTAAATGGCGCTCCCGAAACGAATGGCAAAGTCCCCGCACCAGAAGCAGGGCTACAGAGTCAGAAATCTGGAGAAACAACTAAGCCCATGACTCAAGCCAAGGAAAAAGTTCAAGTTCCTGTTAACTTATACAAGCCGGCCAATCCCTATATTGGTAAGTGCATTTCCACAGAAGAAATGGTCAAGGAAGGCGGAGATGGCACAGTCCGTCACGTTAAAATTGACATTTCTGGAGGAAATTTGCACTATCTGGAAGGTCAAAGTATTGGCATTATTCCAGATGGGACAGATAAAAACGGCAAACCTCACAAAATTAGGCTTTACTCGATCGCCTCCACCCGTCACGGAGATGATGTCGATGACAAAACTGTCTCTGTATGCGTCCGCAGACTAGAGTACAAAAGCCCAGAAACAGGCGAACAAGTCCTCGGCGTTTGTTCGACTTTTATCACGGGTTTGGAACCAGGGGCTGATGTCAAAATTACCGGCCCAGTCGGCAAGGAAATGTTATTGCCCGACGACGAAGATGCCACAGTGATTATGATGGCTACTGGTACAGGTATTGCTCCTTTCCGCGCTTATTTGTGGCGGATGTTCAAGGAAAACAATCCAGAGTACAAATTCAAAGGTTTAGCTTGGCTGTTCTTTGGAGTTGCTTACACTCCCAACATTCTTTATAAAGAAGAGTTGGAGCAATTACAAGCTGAATTCCCCGACAATTTCCGATTGACTTATGCCATCAGCCGCGAGCAAAAGAATGCTGACGGCGGCAAGATGTACATTCAAAGCCGGATCAAAGAGAACGCAGACCAATTGTGGGAATTGGTTCAA
The DNA here is from genome assembly GCA_026786085.1 of Microcoleus sp. CAN_BIN18. GTDB lineage: Bacteria > Cyanobacteriota > Cyanobacteriia > Cyanobacteriales > Microcoleaceae > Microcoleus. The sequence continues at coordinate 12,251 of JAJAYT010000329.1, forward strand.
AAGCCGAAAACTCACACTTACATCTGCGGTTTGAAGGGGATGGAAGGCGGCATTGATGAAGGAATGTCGGCTGCATCTAGCAAGTACGATGTTGACTGGACTGCCTATCAGAAACAGTTGAAAAAAGAGCATCGCTGGCACGTTGAAACTTATTAATGTGTAGCCGGATTTAATCTGATTTGTAGGGTGGGCTTTTGCTCACCCTATTTTTTTTTGAAACAGTTTTGAGTTTTGAGTAATACCAATTTGAAGAA
>JAJAYT010000330.1 GCA_026786085.1 Microcoleus sp. CAN_BIN18
CTTTTGCGGCATTTACCGGGGCTTTACGACCTGATGAAATGGCTTTCCAATAAACTAGAGTATTCTCACCATCTACCTGCAATCCGCCTACTACACGATATTTGATCACAAAAGTATGTGATTCTGGCGCTTTTAATTGATGTTGCCAGCGAATCCAAAGCTGATTATTTTCAATCCCAGTTGTACTAGCAATCGTTTGATTATTTTCGGCAACGGTGACATCTTTGATTTCATCGACCTTATCTAAAGGAATATAGCGATATCGTTCAGTGTTGTAGTCGGCTGTGAAAACATATTTTTGCGTTTCGGTGACTAACATATCTCCGTTCGTCTGAACATCGATGATGACATCAATATTTTCCCAGTAGAAGGGTAGTTGTTGGGCGGCTACATGAGTTACTGTGACTATAAATATGGTCAATAAGGTGGTGAAGAAATAAAGTATTTTTTTGAACTGCCGTTTGTTCATAATATGATTCCTACTGAGTAGCTATTAATTGCTATTATTCAATAGGTTTCTAGTAAGGTCAATTCATATAATTCATTGGTTTAGTTCATAAAAGTCATATTGATCGGATGAGAATGCGGTTTCAACTGCCAGAAAGTCAAAAAATGTCCGATCGATTACCATAACAAAAACGGTTCGTAGTGCGGACTTTAGTCCGCAACCAAGCAAGCGGACTGAAGTCCGCACTACGAACCTTGGTTATTGCGGTTAGTCGAGCCGCAGGTTTTTTCTGTATAAACCTGGTTTCAACCGCCCGGTATCCTGACAATACTTAACAGGGTTAAAACCGTGCAGCCAAACACGGCTTCAAAGGTATATCTGCGCGAAGGTTTGTAAGGGTAAGAATTCCAAACACGCAATTCTCCATTGAAGCCGCGGGAGGCTAAACTCAGGGAAACTTGACGGTAGTTTACTAAAGTTCGCTGCAACAATTGTCCGATTAAAATGCCTAAACTGTGCATTCCTAATTTCCAAGTGCGGTAGCCACAGCGCGAGTTTTGGGCTATCCAAAGTTCATCTGCGATCGCCAATAAGCTAAAAATAAAGCGGTACATTAGTAATAGCAGTTCTGTGACTAACTCTGGACAGCGTAATTGTCTCAGAATCTGCAAGATTTCGGTAAATGGCACCGTCAACAGGATGAAGTACATACAGCTTGTGGATGCGAAGGCGCGGGCAAATAGCAAGCTCACTTGGTATATTCCAGTGCGGCTCACATAGATATAAAAAGTGCCGATGCTAATTCCCCAACCTTGCCAAATATCCCATTGGATTTCCTGGATTCGATCGCCCGCAACCGCACCCATCGCCAACGCAGGCAAACTCGTCAGCAAAAACATCAACGGTAGCCAGAGCAACCGCAGATAGAGTTTCGCCGGAATTCCCGCATAAACGACGATCCAGATTGTCAACCACAGGGCGATCGACAACTGCACCGCTACATGAGAAACTAGAGACAGGATTAATAGGGCGATCGCAAATGATAGTTTGTGAGATGGCGGCAAACCGCGCAAGCGATTTGTATAAGCCAGACTATCAATCTGATGGTTCATTCCAAGGTTTTGCGATCGGAATTCTGCCGAGATTGCGATCGGCCTTTATACAACCCAATCACGTAGCCAATTACGCCAGCCCCCACCGCCGCTTGAGACGCAAACAGCAAACTTTCAATTTCGCCGCTCGCCGGTTCAAAGAAGTGATTGAACCAAGGTTTATAGCTTGGTTGAATTTCGGTAATTGCTTTTTCAGCTTGGCCATCAGCGCCGCCGTATTCACCCCGCACAAACACCAGAGGAATAACAGCAAGAACAACCACAGCACCAACCAATAACCAATTTTGTCGCGCGGTAGCTTGCTGATTTTTTGTAGGCTTTTGATTCACGACTTTATGACTCCTGTCTCAATAATTTCAAAGTTTCCAACTCCGGCTTCCCGTAGGAATGCAGCCAATTCCAGACTAATACAGTCAGCAATCCCTCACTAATAGCCAGGGGTACTTGAGTAATAGCAAAGATGCTAGCAAACTTAATAAACGAAGCCATAAAACCGCCGCTTGCTGCGGGAAAAGCCAATGCTAATTGAATCGAAGTAATCACATAAGTCAGTAAATCTGCCAAAGCCGCCGCGCAAAAGATTGCCAACCTTTGCTTACCAGTTCGTAACAGCAAATGATAGACAAAATACGCAGCAAAAGGGCCAACAATTGCCATCGAAAACATATTTGCTCCCAGCGTTGTCAAGCCGCCGTGGGCCAACAAAACCGCTTGAAAAAGCAGCACTAAAGCGCCGAGTACAGCCATCACCGAAGGGCCGAACAAAATCGCACCCAAACCAGTACCCGTCGGGTGAGAACAACTGCCCGTTACCGAAGGAATTTTTAAAGCAGAAAGCACAAAAGTAAACGCACCTGCTAAAGCTAACAGCAGTTTAAGTTCCGGGTGTTCTTTTGTAATTCGGGCGATCGATCGCAAACCAAAGGCAAAAAAAGGTAACGCTACTATCCACCAAAACGCCGCCCATTGCACCGGCAAAAAACCTTCCGAAATGTGCATAGCTGCGGCGGGCGTTGCCGAAGCGAGGACAATATAACAACTCAAGCCAGCCATCAATCCCAGGCTGACTAATTTCCGATTTCTGGCCTTCACGCTGAACCTCGCAGATGAGACTATGTAAACAAACACATCGGCGGGCATCCTGACTCAGAAAGCGACATGGCTTTCATTACAGTTGCGGGACAGCGCCGGACTTACACCGAACTTTCCCCGTTTCCTCTAATGGCTGCTCCCCATTAGAACCGAATGATTAGCTTAGTATAGGCGATCGGGCAACACTCAGCCGATCTTTTACAAAAATTATTTCAGATTAAGTAAGTCAAGATTACCTATCATCTTCCTTCTCTTCCTTTTCTGACTTCGCGTCCTTTGCGTCTTCGCGGTTCGTTAAAATCTTAACCAAATTCCCAAAAAACACCAAACAAGTGAATGCTATAATATTAGTGAGTTTCGAGAAAAGCCGCCATGTTAGATTACAACTTCCCAACGCACTGGCCCTCAGCAGACGAACTACCAGACTCAGATGAAACACCAGTGGATAACGAACTGCAAGAATTAATCCCAGGGTTGCTAAAAGCAATATTGCTCATAAGTTGGGCGGAACGCATGGACTGGTTTTTTGGCATAGATATGGGTCTTTACCATCACCCTAAGAAACCAGCTATTGTGCCAGATGCTTTCTTGAGTTTAGGGGTAAAACGGTTTTCTCGGGAAGAATTGCGTCCCAGTTACGCAGTGTGGGTAGAAAAGGTGATGCCAATTTTTGTCCTCGAAGTCGTTTCCCCGACTTATCGACAAGAATACACAGATAAGTTGGAAGAATATCAACGTTTAGGCATACTGTATTACGTCATTTATGCTTCCAAGCGCCGCAATCACCCCCATTTGGAAGTACATAAGTTAGTCAATGGCAAGTATGAGTTACAGCCAGGAAATCTAGTTTGGATGCCAGAAATTGGTTTGGGAATTGGTTGTGAAAGGGGCAATTATTCTGGGGTGACAAGGGAATGGTTGTATTGGTATGATGCCGATGGCACACGTTACCTGACTCCTGAAGAACAGGTGAAAGAATCAGCGCAACGTCTGCAACAGGAATCCCAACGTCTGCAACAGGAATCCCAACGTCTGCAACAGGAATCCCAACGTGCACAACAGGAATCCCAACGTGCACAAC
>JAJAYT010000331.1 GCA_026786085.1 Microcoleus sp. CAN_BIN18
GAAGAAGGACGAGAAGAAGGACGAGAAGAAGCACCACAAGAAGGACCAGAAGAAGGACGAGAAGAAGGACGAGAAGAAGGGATGCGAGAAAAAGCGATCGCGATCGCCCAAAAATTACTTTCACAGCTAGATAATGCCATGATTAGCCAAGCTACCGGGCTTACCGTTGAGGATGTGCAAAATTTGCGGGGCGATTCGTAGGTTAAAGTAATTGGGTACAGGGAATGGACTTGTTAATGTTACTTGCCACGATTTATCGCCCACCGTCAACCCATTAACATCGCAGAAAGTGGCACTACCCTCAAATTTAGTCTAAAATAATCAAAAATTATCAACAAGCCCAGAGGCGCTTAGGTGACTTCTAACGAGGCAACTGCACAAAACGAAAGTCAGAAAATGCCAGGAAAAGCCCCCTTGGGTTCTAGCTACTACGGCTTATTAGGGCTGCATCCTTCCGCATCGCCGATCGACATTAGGCGATCGTACCGCGAACTCAGCAGACTATATCATCCCGATACCACCGACCTGCCAACCGCAATCGCTACCGCCAAATTTCAGCAGCTTAACAACGCCTACGCCACCCTCAGCAACCCAGAACGTCGTCTCGCCTACGACCTCAAAATAGGCTATTCTCGCATGAACGTGATTCAGTCGCCCCCAGGCTTGAATACTCCGGTTTCTCGATCGGGCGAAAAAACTTCTAACTCGGCTTACCTCGATCCCACGGATCGCCCTCTTTCCCCCGGAGAAATATTCGCCCTGTTTATGATGGGATCTACCTTAGTCGGATGTTTGATACTGGCGATCGCGATCGGGCTAATTCGTGGTAATTGACAACTAAAAGTTCTAAATTAAAAATTAACCACAGTCTTCCCAATTCCCAATTCCCAATTCCCAATTCCCAATTCCTTATGACTCTTCCTTCCGCTGACACTCCTTTGTATAACCATCCGCTCCCGGAAATCGAGCAGTGGCTAATTAGCCGCGGCTGCGAGCAAAACCGGGGAGAACTCCACTGCTGGCAGATCGATCGACCTACCTGGAAAGCAGAACTATCCCTCGATATCGACCAAGTAACCGTCCGCTACATTGATGGCGGAGCCGACGGCCAAGACATTCAGAGAGTCTTCAAATACTCCCTGTCGCGTCAGGACATTGAAGCTGCTGTTTTCTCAGGGCCGTGATCTAATTTTCGATTTGGGATTTTAGATTGATGGATTATCGATTAATGTACAAAAAAGTCGGCATTTTTGTCTGTATTCCCCGATCTAAAATCGCAAATCTCAAATCTAAAATCGTTAGAGTTTGCCGAATCGACGACTGCGCTGCTGATAAACGGACAAAGCCCGATGAAACTGGGATCGATCAAAATCCGGCCACAGCGTCTCAGTAATGTAAATTTCCGCATAAGCCATTTGCCACAGCAGAAAATTGCTCAACCGCATTTCCCCGCTCGTCCGAATCAGCAAATCCGGGTCACAAACATCAGCAGTATACAAATAGCGTTTAAATAAAACCTCATCAATCTCTTCCGGCTGCAACTTGCCCTCTTGCACCTGAGTGGCGATCGCCCGACAAGCCTGTACAATCTCCTGGCGGCCGCCGTAATTCGTCGCCACCCGAAACAGAATCCCCTGATTGTGCTGAGTTGCCGTCACAGAACGCTCAATTTCCGCCTGCAAAGACTTCGGCAAACCCTGCAAATTCCCCATAAATTGAATTTGCACGTCCTCGTCCACCATCTCCCGCAATTCTTGCCGCAGTTTGCCCTCAAACAAACTCATCAAAAAGTCCACCTCTTGAGCTGGCCGCCCCCAATTCTCCGTCGAAAAAGCATAGGCCGTTAAAGCTGGAATCCCCCAATCTTTGCAGCAGCGCAGCAATTCTTTGAGAGCGCTAGCCCCCCGGCGGTGGCCCGCAATCCGTGGCAACCCCTTCTCCTTAGCCCAGCGCCCGTTCCCGTCCATAATCACCGCGATGTGCTTAGGCAGTAGTTCTTGTTGTAGATCCGCAGGCAACTTTTGCAAGCAAATTCCTTGACTCATGGTTTCTCCCGATTACCCGACCGGCGCAGTATCCGCTTTAATAGTGTTATTCCCTTCAATCCTATCTGCCGTCCGAAATTGCCGATCGGAATTGGAGCCACAGCTCTTTCTCCCTCCGACGGAAACAGCTTTGCTTCCAGCAATTCCTTAAGTTTGCTGCTAGTCAAAGGTCGATTCAAAATTCCCATCTGCGCCAGAGAAATAGAACCCGTTTCCTCAGATACCACCACGCACACACAGGCTTGTACCCGTTCGGTGATCCCCATCGCCGCCCGGTGGCGGGTTCCCAACTGCCGCGACGCGCTGCGATCGGACAAAGGCAAAATTACCCCCGCCGACACGATCCGCGAAGCTCGAATCAACACGGCACCATCGTGCAGCAAAGTTTGCGGCTGAAAGATAGTCTGCAACAATTCCTTAGAGACTTCCGCATTTAGCTTCACTCCCGGCACAGAAAAATCCCGATCGTCGATCGGAGAATCTGTTTCTATAATTAATAAAGCGCCCGTGCGGTTTTGCGAAAGTTCTTTTACTGCGTCCACAATTTCATCTATTACGCTGTCTGGTTCGGGAGTTGGTCGGCGATCGCGTCCAAACAATTGTATAATTTCTCCCCGACCCAATTGTTCCAGAAATCGGCGAAACTCCGACTGCAATATTACCGCCATTGCCACAGCCGAACCAGTCACCAAGCTGTTGAGAGCAACGTGCAACAACCTCAATCCAGCCCAGTTGCTCACCGCCGCCGCCAGCATTAAAATAATAAATCCCCGTACCATCCACAGCGTCCGGCGCTCCCCGACAATGACGAGTACCA
>JAJAYT010000332.1 GCA_026786085.1 Microcoleus sp. CAN_BIN18
CGCCAGGCCGCCGGGACACCATGCTGAGAGTGCGCGCGCGATGGGATTTTGCTTGTTTTCCAATGCTGCGATCGCCGCTCACTACGCCCTGGAACAGCCGCGAATCAACCGCGTAGCCGTCCTTGACTGGGACGTACACCACGGTAACGGCACTCAAGCTTTGGTGGAAAACTGCCGCCAAATTGCCTACTGTTCCCTGCACCAATCTCCCTGCTATCCGGGAACGGGAGACTCAGACGAGCGCGGCAGCTACGACAACGTGCTGAACATTCCCCTTGATCCGGGCGGCGGCATAGCCGAATACCTGAGCGCCTTTGAATCTCTTGTCGTACCGTTTTTGTCAAATTTCAAACCGGATTTGTTGATTGTCAGCGCCGGTTACGACGCTACTGCGTCCGATCCGCTGGCGAGTATGACTCTCGCGCCCTCAGATTTCGGGACTTTCACCGGATACTGTCTACAAATCACCCGCCGCATCGCCTTTGGTTTGGAGGGCGGTTACGCGCTGAAAGAGTTGGCCGAGTCGGTGGTGGCGACTATTGATCGATGCCTTAATTAGCTGGAAATTTGCCAGACGAAGAGAAGGGGTTAGGGCGGGATTGAGAGCGATCGCGGCCGATCGCGAAACTTGAGATTAGCCGATCGGGCGATCTTCCATCTTCCATCTTCCATCTTCCATCTTCCATCTTCCATCTTCCATCTTCCATCTTCCATCTTCCATCTTCCATCTTCCTTCTTCCTTCTTCCTTCTTCCTTCTTCCTTCTTCCTTCTTCCTTCTTCCTTCATTCTGTGACAACCATCACAAATTCAAAAGATCCGAATCACTTGGCATCAAAGTCTCGGTCACAAATTTGTAGCGTAAAAATCACACCATGTCAATGTTTTCGATCGCACAAATCGGCGATCGCAGAGAGCATAATAAGATTATTATCAGCCTGTAAAAATTTTATGTGTCTCGATCAATTAGGAGGTTTATCATGTCAGTATCCCAGATGACACTCGAAGAGTTATTTGGTCAGGTCATGTTCTCCAGCGTCGTAACTCGCCACGACCGGAGACAGCTCAGATCTGCACTCTTAGAAAGAACGCTGAATGACGACGAGTATGCCATCATCAACCGACTGCTGTACAACGTCCGCCGCGGTTGGGTAAAAATTGTCGATTAAAGACGTGGCAGCCAACTCCCTTTGGGGAAGTCAAAAGTAGAACTTGCCACCTCCGAAAGTTTTCCGTATTTAATACTGGGATAGACAGTTTGATGTGTTTGAGAGCGGTCTTAATTATTCAAATCGCGATCGACATCAGCCTATAGGTAGAGATAATTATAAAACAACAGGTTTTGGGTGCATCTTTACTTGTTGAAAAATTATGAGTTTTGAGTTGCTAACTTCCAAGTTAGAATTAACTCAAAACTCATAATTTTTTGGATGTAAAAATTTATATTTGAGATGAGGAAAGACTGATGGCGATCGGGGTTAGAAACCGCTATAAAGTTGATCGGGACTTACGCACCACGATCAAAGAAACCGGGTTTTTTACTCTTTCTGTGGACTACAGCGCGTCTTTTCGTAAAAAAACCCGGTTTCTGGCCACCCGTGCGATCGCGAACTGTTGATATTTTTTAAACGGGTATCAAGCATCAAAACTATCACCAGTTTCCGGTTGAGTCGGAATGTGCGATCGCCACAAGCACAGGAAGTCGGAATGTGCGATCGTCCATTCCGGCAAATTCAGCCCAGAAGTGTCAAAATATTAACAACCAGTTCATCCTTAAAATATATGGCTCCCGCCGTTTTAATTGAAAATCTTCAGAAACGCTACGGCAATGTAGAAGCCGTTAAAGATGTTTCCTTCAAGGTAGAACCGGGGGAAATATTTGGTTTGCTCGGCCCCAACGGTGCAGGCAAAACCACAACCCTGCGGGTACTTTGTACATTGAGTGCGCCTGATAGCGGACGGATTGAAGTTTCAGGCATTTCAGCAGTCAGCCAGCCGAGAATTGCTCGACAGAGACTAGGCTATGTGGCCCAAGAAGTCGCTCTCGATAAGGTGCTGACAGGGCGCGAACTCCTGCAATTGCAAGCGGCGCTGTACCATTTGCCGCGTAACACGATTAAAGGGCGGATTGACGAAATGGTGCAACTCCTGGGTTTGGAGGAATGGGAAAATAAAAAGACGGGCACCTATTCCGGTGGTATTCGCAAGCGCCTCGACTTGGCTGCTGGGCTGCTTCACCAGCCGGATGTTTTGGTGTTAGACGAACCGACTGTGGGGCTCGATATTGAAAGTCGGTTGGTGGTGTGGGATTTCCTGCGGCGCTTGCGGGAGGAAGGTACGACGGTTTTGATTACCAGCCATTATCTCGAAGAAGTGGATGCTTTGGCCGATCGCGTGGCGATTATTGACAAGGGTACAGTGATTGCTGAGGGAACGCCGGAGGAGTTGAAAAATCGGGTTGGGGGCGATCGGGTAACTTTGCGAATTCGGGAGTTTTCGCCACTGGAAGAAGCCCAAAAAGCCCAAGCTTTAATGCAATCTCTGCCTTTTGTACAAGAAGTAATTATCAACAGCGCCCAAGGAAATTCTCTCAATTTGGTAGTGGGTGCCCAAAGTGACGCGCTTGTGAGCATTCAGCAAGCATTGAAAGATGCGGGACTTCCTACTTTTGGGATTGCTCAATCTCGCCCGAGTTTGGATGATGTTTATTTGGCGGCTACGGGTAAAACTTTGTTGGATGCGGAGTTGGCGGCTGCTAGCAACCGCGATTTGAAGGCGGAACAAAAACAGGCGATGCGGTCTTAAATTAGTTTAATAGGAAGCTCCGTGCGGGGTCAGAAACCCGGTTTCTTCACAGATTTATCGTCACCAAACGAGATTTTCCACAGAAACCGGGTTTCTTTGGCTTTGAGTCCTATTGTGAATCAGAAACGCGGTGGATTACCATCACAAAAACGGTTCGTAGTGCGGGCGTTAGGAGGCGTTTTTTACACCCGCGGTAGGGCGGCGAAAGCACGCAAGTTTGGGTGGGGTTTAGGTGGGGACAGAGATATATTTAA
>JAJAYT010000333.1 GCA_026786085.1 Microcoleus sp. CAN_BIN18
GGCGCACCTTACGGCTACAATTCGCGCGTCAAACCACTTTTGGCAGAAGTCCTGAATTCTCAATTGAGTGTACGATCGGCAGAGAGAATCTCATTTTTGTAAAAAGTATTTTTTTGCTTTTGCTTTCCGAGCTCTGAATGCAAAACACAGATGCTACGGATCTGGATTGTGGTTGAAGCGCGATTTTTCAACTATTCTCGGCTTAAGTTGATCAGCCCGTCGATTGCCAGGCATTAGTTCGCATATGGGAGGAATCGCCCCGAGTGAAAGCTGTTTGATGGTCTCCTCTTGACCGATCGATCGTATGGTGCTAGCGCGCTCAGCATAGCAAGCGCGCTATTACGAAACGAGTATACGAAGGCGATGGTATTCCCTTCGTATACTCGTGTCAAGGGCTGCGTCGTCTCCATTCAACAGCCGTCTGGCCCACAGAACTTGTGCGCGCTCAGTACCTCCGCCTCACAGATATAGGCGATGCCCGAATAATTGTCGAAAAACTGCGTTGCGATCTCATCCGAAATCTTCATGGCCATATCCCGACTTTCGGTGAGCACCTCGATCTTTACATTCGAGTAGTGGTCGGAAACGGAGGGGTGTCCCGACGAGCGTACGTTGCGACTGCCTTGACCGCCAGCGTCCACCGCCGTATAACCGGTCGCCCCGGCTTCCTCGATGATCTTGGCGATCTTTTTCAGCAGCACCTTTTCTGTGACAATGACGAGCTTGCTGGCTGGCTTAGCCATGTGGGTTACCTCTTGATGTGTGTATTCATTGAACTATTATAGAAACTCAGGAAAATAGCGGCATCGCCCGATCGTGCTGATACTATAGCCGCCGCGTTAGTCACCCGACCAGGGGAGCACGGGCAGACCGCGACCCGTCTGATTAGCCACCCCCCAGCGCCTGGGCGAGCCCGATGTAGAGCGGTATTCCCAAGGCAATCGCAACCGGCGTGCCGACGGCTGTGGACGCTCCTATGTAGGCGGAGGGATTGGCCGACGGGATACCTGCTCGTAAAGTGGGCGGCCCTGAGATGTCTGAACTGGAGGCGGCCATGACGGCCAGAACCACGACGCCGCCAAGGCTGAATCCCGTGGTGTAGTGGGCAATCATACCGAGACCAAAGGCGAGCAGCCCATGCAGCAGCGGTGCGACCACGGCGTATACGGTGTACCACTGGGCAACCTTGCGCAGCTCGCCAATCCTTGCCGTGGCTTCCATACCCATGATCAGCATCAGTACCGAAAGCAGGCCGCGGAAGAGTGGATCGTAGAAGGTTTTATAGACACTTTCCGGCTGGGTTAGCAGACCTAGAGCGAGGCCGAGCAGCAGTGCCGTTAGGGCAGAACCCTGGAGGCTTTCCTTGACGATGGGCCATATCTTGACCCGTTTGTCTTCGCTACTGCGCTGCTCGCTGGGATAATCGCCTGCGATAGCGCGCTGCTTGTTGAGACGATCCTCCTGCTTGGTGGTATGAATGCTGGCCAAGACGATCGCAGTCACGAGCGCTGGGATGTCCATGAACGGATAGAGTGCGGCGGACCATGCCTCGTATGGGATATTTTGCGTTTCCAATAGTGTCAGGGCGGCCGCGAAGGTAGAGCCACTCACGGCACCGAACAAGCCCGCGGTCGCAATACCATCCTCGGTTTTGACGTACGGCAGCTTGCACAGCGTGTAGCGTCCGATGAAGACGATAAGTATCCCCAATATCACGGCGAACGCTGCGGGCAACAGCATCTCCACCAGATTGGCATTGCGGATCTCCTGACCACCGGTCAGGCCGACTTTCATGAGCAGCATGAAGACGATGAACTGATAGACCGGATCTGGAATTACCAGTTGGCTACCGAGGGCGGCAACGATCATACCACCAATCAGAAACCCGAGTGTCGGGGACTGTAACTGCGCCACGAAGCGCACAAAGAAATCGGACAAGAAATCCACTTGGTAATTCTCCTCGATCAGAATTTAGGGGTCAAAACGACAGACAAGCGTGTCCTCGAATCCTGGGTGGCTGGCTCCACGCATCCGGGTGAGAGCGAGTCAACCCGCCACTCCACTACATCTGCATCCCGGTGCGTCCTGTTCTGGAAGATAAGGTTTCGCTCTGGCGATCGCAAATGATCCCACTAATCAGTGGTGATTCATTGGAAATAGCTTATTGTGAACATATTTTACCAGCAATTGGTGAATAAAATCCGAGCGATGCGTCTGGGAAAGCGTTTTCGGGTACCCACTCATACCAATTCGCTTGATCCCACTAATCAGTGGTGATTCATTGGAAATAGCTTATTGTGAACATATTTTACCAGCAATTTGTGAATAAAATCCGAGCGATGCATCTGGGAAAGCATTTTTGGATACCCACTCATACCAATTCGCTATGAAGTTGTACTTATATATAGCTTCAAGGATATAGTCCCAACCACAGAGAGATAAAACTTCTTCATTCGTGAGAGATTTGATAATTATATTTACCTGTTTTCTTAGTTGATCTAAACTCGAATAATTTTCCCATTTTAGGTATTTTCTTGTATGTTTCCACAATCTTTGAATCGGAAGTTGATTTGCCTCAATTGCGGAACGCACCATGACAGAGATACAAGAGATACAAACGCATCTAAAAATATAGAAAAAGTCGGGATGGGATATCGCCACGACTATAAACGGACATGGAGGAAAGGTAAAACTACTTGTAGCGCGTCCCAATGAAGTGTCAAGAATCGCCGCACATAAGCGGGCGGGGAGTATATCAAATCTATGCAGTTTTAAGTGTCGCTAATTGCTTGATTTTAAGTCGATCGCCCGACAAATCTTGCTCGCAGTGCGATCGACCAAAATTTCCACTACCAAATCCACCCGATCGCCCTCAACCGTCGATTTGATAAATAACTCAGGATGCAGCGCTTTCCAGAAATATTCAACAAACCGATTAATTTCGGCTTCCGACATTCCCGACTTACCCTGCGCCATCATTTCCCGTTCCGCCTGATTGCGCCACACTTGAGAAAGGCGGTAATCTCGGGGATACAAAACCATCAACCGATCTAATCGGTTCCACAGCGGCAAATAGTCGTGCAGCTTCGCATTCATATCGCGCGCAAACTGACAGTCAGCCTCTGTAGAAATCGGAAACGGCGCAGTTTCTAAAAATTCGTTCAATCTGTCATCAGCCACTGGATTCACGCCGACAAACCAACCTTCAAACAGTACAATATCCGCACTGCAAATAATTTCGGGTTGACTTCGATCTCCCGCACCTCCGTAGGCAGATTTGTCAAACCGGGGAATTTCTATTTTTGGATGGTCAACTGCGGCTAATTCGGAAGTTGGAGAAGCGCGCAAGTTGTCTAAAACGGAGATTCCCAAGTCAATATCGTGAGTGCCGGGAGGGCCGCGCCAAATCAAACGCGGGTCGGCTTTTTGGAGTTTTTGGCGATCGGCATAAGTCTTATAAAGGTCATCTAAAGAAATGCTGACCGTAGAATATCCTATTTTTCCCAGAATCACCTTCAAAACTTGGCATAAAGTCGTTTTCCCAGTTCCTTGTCCTCCTAAAATTCCTTGAATTAGAGGACGCTTTAAACTTTGTTTTTCAGTCGATAATTGCATTGCCAGCGGCAGCCACAGATTCCACAAAGTTTCGAGAAAAATAGTTGACTTTGGCGCTAAAGTATGCAGTTGGTCAAACAGAGAAAAGAATAAATCGGTTTTGTGACGGACAACACCGGCTGCTGAGTCAGGAGTAATGTTAAAAGCGCGCGCTCGCGCCTCATCGGCAAGTTCCCAAACTGCCAACAATTCTAACTCGGCGGCGCTGATCTTCCTGAGCGGGCGATCGCCAGCTATCCATGCTTCTAAAATTTCTACAGGATTTAAGTTCGATCGATCCATCTGCTTAAAAATATCGGGCGGACACTCGAAAGCAAGGCCCCTACAACTCAAAACTTGTTAAGAACCAAGCTTAAAAGCCTCTACAAATAAATTGTAAGTAACACCAATTTTCAGAGCTTGGAGCATTTCCAGCCACAAATAACGGGTTCCTGGCCGCTGCCAACGATAAAGCAGCAGGCTCACCAATTCCGTCCACAATACCAACAGCGCTGCGGCGATAATATCCCAATCAGAGGATTGTCCGGCGATCGTCGAAAGAGCGGTTCCCAAAAAAGTGCCGAACAGTAAGCTAATGACCAAAAGCGAAATCCGCCGCCAAGGATTGCTCGCCCAGCGTGCGAATTGCTCGCCGAGAACGTCAAGCAATCTGTTAATTCGGGTATTCTGCATAGTAGTTAAAAGTTATACTGTTGAGTTAAAAAATGCGGATCGAGAGCGACTCCAAATGTTTACCGGGTCTGTAGGCCCCCATCTAAAATTTTAAATTTAACATTTAAGATGGTATTGAGCGATCGCCCGGACTGCATTAGCTTTCGCGATCGAAAGTCAAGCCCTCCTCTTTGCTAGCAAAGACGATCGCTCGCGATCGGTCAAGTAATTAAGCGTATCTGTATCTTGTGGCACAGCAGCCCCAGGCTCTAGATTAAAAGTAGTTATGACTAATTGCAGGTGTGCGAGCTATATCTTTAAGAATAAAACTTATGAAGCTTAAAATTTACCAGATTTTAATTGGATTGTCGATCGTCCTAATGACAGGAATCTTTCTCGGACGTTTTGAAATCACGATCTCCAACGGTGCAAATCAGCCCGGCGATCTGCCGAACGCAGCCACCGCACTCCCCCCAACACCCCCGGTTTCGAGAGTCGAGACAGCTTCGGTAGACACCGCCAGTCAGCCGAAACCGGAGTTACCCCCGGAACCTGTGGAGGAAAGTAATTCCTCAATTCCTGTCAATGGCAAAGCGATCGGCAGTTTGCGCGTTAGCAACCGGAGCGATCGCCCCGTGCGAGTAGCCCTGCTGTCGAAACGGCAAGCCGAGAAATCCTACGGCAAACCGGCGCACTGGGATTTTGCACCGGGAGAAGGCGGTGGCAAGGGACTGATGCTATCGCTGCCGGAGGGCAAGTTACAAATCAAACCGGGAGACATTCTGGTGGTTTTTGCTCAGGATGGTTCTCGCCGCTACTGGGGGCCTTACGTCGCCGGGGAGACAGCCTCGCCCGCTTGGAAGGGCACAGTCGGAGAATGGCAATTAATTTTGCAGCCGTGAAGGCTTAGCTGGAAGCCTATATTTTGGTCGAGAAAGCCGGTTTCTTGGGTATTGCTGAGCGTGGTGCAAGATTTGAGTTGAACCGGATTCGATCGAACTTGGAGTTTCCTGAAGCCTAATTTTTCGGTAGACTCTCTATGCGAGTTAAAATTTACAATCTAAAATCGCAGGAAGTCTGGGTGAAAGAAGTTATTAAAAATTTGTCAGAGTTTAGGAATCGCCCGTTAGCGAAGCCCGCCCCTACGGGGGCTACAAC
>JAJAYT010000334.1 GCA_026786085.1 Microcoleus sp. CAN_BIN18
AGTCCGCCTGCGCGGATTGAGGAATAAAAGCAGTATTTGAGTGAAGTCGGCGATTGAAATCGCTTCTACAGAAACGAAGTCCGCCTGCGCGGAGTGAGGAATAAAAGCAGTATTTGAGTGAAGTCAATCTGAAATCCATTGACTTCTTCCTATGTCTATGTCTGACAAACGGGGCAGTAATGAGTCGATCGCCCTGCTAATTTTATCTTTTCGATGGTTGTAGAGCAAGTGCGGCAGGGTTGACCAGCGCGATTGTACACCCAAGCAACGCCGCCGTAGTTGCCGTTTACGCCTTGGACGTTGAGAAAATTGCTAAAAGTGGTGCCGCCGGAGTCGATCGCCTTCTGTAAGATTTGAATGATCGCTGAATGGATGCGATCAATTTGCACGGAGGTCAAATCCGCGCACAGAGTTGTCGGCATTACTCCCGACAAAAACAAAGTTTCATCTGCATAAATATTGCCCAAACCCGCTACCAGTGACTGGTCTAGCAATGCTGTTTTAATTGGTCGCGCCCGTCGGTGTAGCTTGCGGGCTAAATATTCTGTGGTAAATTCGTCGGAAAATGGTTCCGGGCCTAGGACTTTCAGGCCGGTGACTGTGCTGTCCACTTCTGTTTCTGCGGGCACGTACCACATTTGCCCGAAGGTGCGCTGATCCACAAAGCGCAATTCTTGATTTCCCTCAAAATATAGCCGGACTCGCGTGTGTTTTGGCAGGGGTTCGGATTCGTTTACCCATAGCAATTGGCCTGTCATCCGCAGGTGCGCGCCCAACCAGCCGGCTGTTGAAGGCAGAAGGGAAGAACTGGGATTTTGAGTTGGAAAATTCCCAACTTTGTCCGTCTTCCTTTCTGCTTCTGTCAACTGCGATAGTTCTGCCAGGAGGTATTTGCCACGCCTGTACCAAGATGCGATCGACTTTCCTTTGAGTTTTGTCAAAAAATCGGTTGCAGAGATTGAGCGGGCGATCGAGCTATTTAACAGCACGTCTCCGCCCAAAATTTCGCGATCGAGGGTAAGTTGATTCAAACCCCGGCAAATAGTTTCAACTTCTGGCAGTTCTGGCACAATTAGCGCTGGTCTGTTCCTTGATTGGGCGAACCTTCGACGCTTCCGGGAACTTCGGCGCCTGGTTTGCTGTCTGCCGAAGTTTTCGGCTGGTTGGGGGCTCCGCCGCTGCCGGTTTTCCGACTTTTCTCGTCCAGGGTGGTTTGCTTGCCGCCGGAAGCGACTGGAGTCCCTGTTTTGGCTTTGGCTTTGGGTGCTTCAACTTCGACAACTTCGCTCATAGCAAAGTTGTTGGTGTTGACGCCGGCATAATTTACTTTGTCAAACCGAACGATTACTGGGTATTTAATGCCGCTTTGGTCTACCGTAGCAACGGTGCCCACTTCTTGATACCAGAAGGATTCTTTGCGGAGAATCCGGACTTTAGAACCACGTTGAGTCATGAGCTTTGTTTCCTTTGCGATAAATAAACGGATAAAGCCATTTTTTTTACTTTAGTCGATCGCGCGTCGCATTTAAAGTCTGTAACGAAATTATTGTTTCCCGCGCTGTTGTTTGGTTGTTGGTTTGTAAAGAAAAGTAAAGTTGTTTTGAGGGCGATCGCTGGGGGACAAAAATAAATAATCTCACATTATCCGTCAAATGAAAGCTGTGCGATCGGGTTGAAAAAAAACTTTACAAATAGAAGGGTAGGGCGGCCAGTTGGTTGCGGGGGTGTGAGGTTGTCGGGGCCGTTAGGTTGTTTCGGGGGCCGCCAGGGGTTGAAAACCCCTGTCTCATAGCTAAAGTCGTCTGAAGACGACTGAATAGGTGATATTAATTACCGTTGTATTTAATTATGTGGCCGCGCTAAACTATTGCAAAGTGCGGGGAATATTTAAATCATGTCGTTAGTTGATTTAGCTAATACTAAAGTTAGGGTTATTGGATGCAGTGCGGTGATGGGTGTTGCGCCAATGATTGCCAGCGCGATCGCCAATCCGGGTGTGACAGCAGCATTGGGTGTGATGGCTAATCCCGTCGTTGGGGGCATTGCTATTTTAGCAACGATTGCGGGCGGTATCGCGGGGAATATGGCTGCTAATGATTTGGGGAATCGGATGGCCGAAAAGTTGGCGAAAAATCCGAATATTCTTGATAATCACGATTTGATTAAGGCGGCTGGTGAGGCGATCGGCTATATTCTCAAGGATGTGGCGAAGTCGGATGAGTTAATTGCGATCGCCGAAACCAAAAATTTGCCCTATCCAGAACATGATTTAGATCGATTAGCCGAGAAGACTCCTGAATATTGGCAGAACATTAACACACAAGCGGCCGATTTGTCAAGGGGTTTAAATATTTCCGAAGAGCAACTGACTCTGATTTTTTCGGCGGATGCTGCGGAGTTCGATCGGGTGACGGGATTGACACCGGCAGATTGGGCAAGATTCATCGGGGAATTCGCCCGCAGCGAGGGGAAATCCTTCGATGCAGAAATCGTGGATTTTGTGGCGCAAAGACTCTACGCAACTTTTCCGAAGGCGTACCGGGAAGTGCTGAAACAAGATGCAGCCAAGGGAGGAGAAAAGTTTGCGGCGATGCTGTTGAATCTGCACCAAATTGCTTTGGCGGATCTCAAGGAGTTGGGGCTGCAAAATGGGGAGATTCTGGACAAGTTGGAGGCGGTGGCCACTCGCGAACAGATTTGTCAAGTGATGGCGAAATTGGGTGCGATGGAAATTGGCATCCGCGACGATTTGGCGCAGATTCGGGTATTGCTGGAAAGATATATCGATCCTGCTGCGCCGAGTTTGCCGATTCCTGTTAAGTCTGAGACGATTATTCAGGACAGAATTAAAGACTTTACTGGTCGGAAATTTGTGTTTGAAGCAATTAATGAGTTTCTGAGGACAAAGCAGAAAGGCTATTTTGTTTTGGAGGCGGAACCGGGTGTTGGGAAAAGCGCGATTATGGCTGCTTGTGTGGTGATGTTGAAGCGACGCTGCGTTACTCATTTCAACTCACAACCGGACGGGATTGTCAGCGCTGAAACTTTTTTGGAAAATGCTTGCACTCAGTTGATTGAAGGTTTTGGTCTTAAAGATAAGTATCCGCGACTGCCGGAAAATGCCCTGAAAAATAACAACTTTCTAGGCGATTTGCTGAAGGAAGCTAGCGCTAAGTCTAGCAGGGACAAAAAAATAATTTTTGTTGTCGATGCGCTGGATGAAGTTGATTTGAAGTTGCAAAGTAGCGGTAGCAATGTTTCGTATTTGCCTAATGATTTGCCGGATAACGTTTATTTTATTGTTTCCAAGCGACCGGAATTTCTGACAATGCCGACAGCTAACAAGACGGTTTTTGATTTGATGAAATACAGTGCAGAAAGTCTCGAAGATGTTAAGGCTTATCTGGCAAAACGCACGGAGAGAAGCGAGTTAATTCAGGATTGGATTAAGGGTAGAAATTTGCAGCGGGAACAGTTTGTGACAGCGGTAGCTGAAAAAAGCGAAAGGAAATTTATCTATCTCCGCCACGTACTTGATGAGATTGAAGGCGGCACGTACAATGATGTGAATTTAAATGATTTGCCAGCGGGTTTGGAGGAATATTATCAAAAACACTGGGGACAGATGAGGGGCAGGGAAGACGATCCTCTGCTGGAATTGAAGGTGAGGATTATCTATTTCCTGTCGCAAGCAGAGGAAGCAGTTTCTGGTCGCTGGTTGGCTAGATCTGCCGGCGAGCAAAATGTGATGAAAGTACAGCAGGTGCTCGGAAAATGGAATTCGTTTTTGCGACAGGAGAAAGTAGGGAAGGAAACTCGATACACTATCTATCACAACAGTTTTCGGCAGTTTCTCGAAGCGGATGAAACTGTGCAGTCGGCTGGACTAACACTGGAAGAAATTAACGATGACATTATTGATAACTCTACAGGAGGAGCGCCGCTATGAGCGATTTAGGTGTGTGGTTGGCGCAGCAGTGTCAGGAAGATCGAGATTTGCTGTTGAAATATCAACCGAAGAGATTTGCGAAACGGGGGAAGGTTGACCGTTATTGTGCTTGGTTGACGGATTTCGGTTTTATTGAGATGAAACTGGAATTGTTGGGGGTACAAGCGCTAATTGATGATTACGATTTGGCGAGAATTTCTGATGTGTTGCTGTCGGATGGGCAAGGTGAAACTCTGAGATTGATTCAAGGGGCAATTCGCAAGTCGGCGCATATTTTGGAAAAGGATAAAACGCAATTGGCAGTGCATTTGTGGAGTCGGCTGGTGGATTTTGAAACACCTGAAATTCAGGGGGTCGTGAAACAAGCTAAGCAGTCGAGAAATAGTTCCTGCCTGTGGCCTTTGAAGCCTAATCTGGAAAGGGCAAATGAGGGTGCGCTGCGGACGCTTGCCGGTCATAGTTCCTTGGTATATGCAGTGGCGATCGCACCAGACGGTAAAACAGCGATTTCCGCTTCGGGGGATAATACCCTGAAAATCTGGGACACCGAGACAGGCCGGGAACTGAAAACTCTCACGGGTCATAGTTCCTTGGTATATGCAGTGGCGATCGCACCAGACGGAAAAACAGCGATTTCCGCATCCGATGATAAAACCCTGAAAATCTGGGACACCGAGACAGCCAGGGAACTGAAAACTCTCACTGGTCATAGTAACTCGGTAAATGCTGTGGCGATCGCACCAGACGGTAAAACAGCGATTTCGGCTTCCTATGATAAAACC
>JAJAYT010000335.1 GCA_026786085.1 Microcoleus sp. CAN_BIN18
CTATTGATAAACTCGAACAGGGAGATTTACGGATTCGCGTCCGTTCTGCCGAAGCTGAGCGGTTGATGCGCCGCATGACCAGCGTTCAAATGGGCACGAATTATACTTTGATGATGAGTGCTTTTACTTTGTCGGCAACAATTTTGATTGTCAGCAATCAAGTCTGGCCGGCTGTCGCGGTGGCTTTGTTAGCTGCGGGTGCAGGGTTGGCTCTGCTGCGTTTGTTCAAGCGGATCGATCGTTTAGACAGGATGTCATAGTTGTACTACTTGGGATTTGAAATTTCAGGTTTGAGATTTCTCGCCAGCCAAAATTTAACCTCGAATGTTAGGTTTTGGCTGGCTGACAACAGAGTTGTCAAATTGACAGCAATTAAGCTGTCGCGCATCTAAACTCTATATTCAGCGCGGGCTACAAGAGCCCACCCCACTCATTGTTTGATTGTTGTTTGACATACAACTTAAATGCAGAGCAGCTGATCCGCTGGCTAAAAACCCGTTGATTGCTATATTTATCGTCAGCCAAACCTCTAATTTTTTACAGAAATCCAGTTTTTTTGCAGGCGCTGCTGAACATACTTGATTTACTGAAATTTTAAGACGGAATTAGGATCAGACGATCTACGATATAAGATTAAAGAAGTGCAATTTTTCCAGAACTGCCGATCGCGGGCGGCAGAAATTTCAATTTCTGTTCGGGATTTAAGTTTTGGAACCAAAGGTTGTACCAGTTAAATCAAGCTTTTAAGTTCGATGAGTCCAATCACCCAATCTATGAAACGCTCTTTCGCAGGTAAGACAGACACAGGGTTAGTTCGTTCCGTAAATCAGGATTCGTACTACATAGACTCTGACGGGCGATTTTTCATAGTGGCAGACGGCATGGGAGGACACGCCGGAGGTCAAGAAGCCAGCCGGATTGCAACTGGGGCGATTCAATCTTATTTGCTCGAACATTGGGAAGAGCCTGAAGATACTCCGCTGTTGCTGGAAAAGGCTTTTTTAATTGCGAATCAAGCAATTTTGACGGATCAGCTTGACCATCCCGAGCGTGCTGATATGGGTACTACGGCTGTGGTTCTCGTTTTTAGGGATGAGGGTAGACCTTGGTGTGCTAATATCGGTGACTCTCGCTTGTACAAGCTGCACGGAGCTCGCTTGGAGCAGATTACTGAAGACCAGACTTGGGTGGCTCAGGCAGTAAAAAGAAAAGCTCTGACTGTTGACCAGGCTCGCAGTCACCCTTGGCGTCACGTTTTGTCCCAGTGTCTGGGTCGCGATGATTTGCGCGAAATAGATATTCTGCCGGTGGACGTAAAGCCCGGGGATCGCTTGCTGCTGTGCAGTGACGGCTTGACTGAGGAACTTTCCGATCCTTTGATTGCTTCGTCTCTGAAGTCGATTCGCGCCGGCGAGGCTGCTGCAACTGCTTTGATTGAAGCAGCTAAGGATAAAGGGGGACGCGATAATATTACTGTGGTGATCGTGACGATGGATCTAAAATAATATCCGATCGCCCTTGCATACCTAAAAATCCCCAAATCTCCCAATCAAACAATCTCCCAATCAAACAATCTCCCAATCAAACAATCTAAAATCTAAAATCTAAAATCTAAAATCTAAAATCTAAAATCGAATGGTTCGCGTTATCGGTTTGATCAGCGGCACATCGGTGGATGGCATTGATGCTGCCTTGGTGGATGTGGTCGGTTCCCAAACAGACTTGAAAGTCCAGTTGGTGGCCGGCAAGACTTTTCCTTATCCTGCTACTTTGCGATCGCAAATTCTCTCGGTTTGCAGCGGCTCAGCTTTGTCAATGGCTGAACTCGCCAAATTAGATGATGCGGTCGCCCAAGAATTCGCCACGGCGGCCTTGACAATTCAAACAGAATATGATAGAGCAGAATTAATTGGCTCTCACGGTCAAACCGTTTACCACCGACCGCCAGGGAATACGGAAAGGAGAAGCTCTGCTGCTGCACCGATCCCCGGATGTGAAATGGGCTACAGCTTGCAACTGGGGCGGGGCGCGCTAATTGCGCAATTGACAGGCATTACTACTGTGAGCAATTTTCGATCGGCAGACATTGCAGCAGGGGGTCAAGGAGCGCCGTTAGTCCCAATAGTTGATGCCTGCCTGTTGGCCGAACCCAACCGCAGCCTCTGCATTCAAAATCTGGGCGGAATTGGCAATGTTACTTATCTCCCAGCCACGGGAAAGGGGGGAAACCAGGATAAATCTGAGATTTCCAGTCTTGGGGATGGCATCTTGGGTTGGGATACAGGCCCGGCTAATTCCCTGTTAGATTTGGCAGTGGAGCATTTCTCCGGTGGCACTTTGGGTTGCGACGAAGGTGGAGCTTGGGCGGCAAGCGGCACTCCCTGTCAAGCTTTAGTCGAGGATTGGCTGCTGCAAGAGTTCTTTAGCCAAACACCGCCGAAATCTACTGGTCGAGAGTTATTTGGTGTAGACTATTTTGACCGATGTTTGGTCGAGACCCAAGGTTACAATCTCAGTCCTGCTGACGTGCTGGCTACTCTAACAGAACTGACTGTTGCTTCGATAGTGAGCAGTTACCAAACTTTTTTGCCGGCTATGCCCGATCGAGTTTTACTGTGCGGGGGCGGCAGCCACAATCTCTACTTAAAACGCCGATTGCAAGCACAATTGCATCCCGTGCAAGTATTGACTACTTCTGAGGCAGGCTTGAGTGTAGATTTTAAAGAGGCGATCGCCTTCGCGGTTTTAGCCCAATGGCGGGTGCGGGGCATTCCCGGCAATCTGCCTCAAGTTACTGGTGCGATCGCACCGGTACTTTTAGGAGAAATTAACTCTTGTTGGCACAGTTGGGTATGATAGCATAGAGTCTGAGGGACAACGGCTGTGCGTTGTTGCACCAGCATTGTAGCCAGCAGGAAAAGCATAGGAACAGCACTGTGGCTCACACGTTTTTAATGGAATCTGGCCAATGGACGCTCGAAGGAAGTTGGATTGAGCGCAATGGCGTGCCAATTACGGTTAAAGGCAAAACTTTAGTGAGCTGGAACCGAACAGATTGGTTCAGTATGATCACGAAGCTCGTGTTTCCTGGAGGCGATCGCGAAGAGATTATTTTGCAGTACCGAGGACACCTCAACAACGATGAACGGCAGTATACTTTTGTACTTCAACACAGCGAACTCGGCCGCGTCGAGGGCGAAGGTTGGATTGCTCCCCAGTCGATCGTCCAGCGTTATTGGGTACTCGGAGACGAACGTCAGCGACGGACTGGTTTTGATACCCTTCACCGCGTAGATGACAACCGCTACTACCAATCTAGTGGCATTATGTCTGGTCATTACTTGACCAGTACAATGGAGGCGACTCTGGAACGTCAGCCGGAATAACTTATAGAAAATACCCTGAAAACCCTGTGACTTTAGTCCAGGGATGAAAGGGCATGGCAGGATTTATCCTGCCTATCAGATCTACCAATTGCACAAATGTCTGGCTAGTGTGCTATCGTCAACAGAGTCGAAAGTTGCGAATTTTGAGAAATCAAGTATCTAGCTTAACAGCAGTACGGATGCTCAAAATAATTAATCACAACCAATTACTAAGGTTCTGAACCGATTAAATCATCTAAATCGTCAGTAAAAGACGTTAAAACCTACCCCCGGACTGGAGGAAAGTCACGACCGAGGAGCTAGTTGTCAGACGCTTGATAGCAGACCGCCATTTTTGGCTTCATGATTGCGCCCGGAAACCCTGACAATAGGGATATTAAGGCTGGAAAGTCTTAAGAATCCCCGTCGCTGTCTTCGCGGGGAGTGTCAACCTCTTTGTCAACTGTTCCAAGTTCTAAGGTTTGATCTAGAAATTGAAGGTCTGGCTAGTCGGAGATCCGCTCAGATGTCCGACTAGCTCTATTCTGGTCAAACCTCATCCACTGCAACTCAAGACAAATATATTTATTTTTTCAGAAATCTTTACAGTTATGCTCAAAAATTTCAGAATTTTTGAGCGCCGCCACCCTAAATTATGGTTGCGGTCTCTTGTGAATGTGGCACTATTGCCGAAACTATTCGCCACATTTACTGGAATCAAACAACAAAGTGTGATCTAACAATCGCCTTAGTGTTTAGCCTGATGATTGCTAAAACAATTGGTTTTCTAGCATTTCCTTTCTGCCTTATGCCTTATGCCTTATGCCTTCGAGTGACGCCCCATCACCCCCAACTCATTTCCATCTAAAGGAAGAGAGTAAGAGACGGAGGTCGCCGACTGCGACTCTGGTCTACTCAAGCCCTGGGTTCGGTTCTAAACCCCAGTGATGTTTGAGAAAATGGCGGTACATGGTTTCCCGGAGCATCATTTGCTCGTAAAGCTTGACCAAAAACTCTTGAGCTTGCTCGCGGCTCATGTCACTTACCTGTGTTTTGAAAGAACACAGGCTAAATTGCTGCTCCAAAGACAATTCTGCTGGTTGGCTCATGACTTTGATTCCTCTGTAAATAAAGGTGACTGGAAAGTAAAAACCTGAATTAACCAGATTTGTGAGTTGTTTCAGCGATCGGCCGTTGGCTTCAGGATGCCGGGAGGCCTACTTTACTTTATTCTATATTACAAAAGGTAACAATAGTTTGACAATATTACCATCTGTCTCAAAAAATAATCTATGGATAGAGATGGCGAGATGCCCGCAAAAGTTCCTTCCGCAGACATATACAACTGTCGCTGATGATCAAGAAAAAAAAGGCTCAGTACGAACCAAAATAATTGCAGTTATTTATAGTGACGCTCCACGCGCGAACCCCAAGGGTATGGTCTGGGCCGCGCAGTCCGGTTAAGGATATCTAGAACTTCATTCAAGGTACACGAACATTGTTTCCCTCTACTGCGTTTTATAGTGAGGAACACGTCCCGCCCCACTTGTCACATGAAAAGTTTTTTACCTAGACCCAGATTGTTATTCTTTGATCCAAGATATGAATATTCTACCAGAATTATTACAATGAGTGCTCGTCTTTCATCCTAACACCAACCCGAAACGGTTATGGTGTCGGGATTCCCGCCTGTCTAGCTAACTTTGGCAGACCGAATCTCCGCGAGGGGGAGATTGGGTGAGGGGGAGATAGGCAGAATTTCTAGTTGATCTCTTTTTTTTCTGGCTTCTTCCATCTTCCTTCTACCTTCGGAAGCCATCTTCCTTCTAATTAATTGGATGGCACAACATTCTGCGATGGTGGACTGGCGACTCCAGGCCTGAAATTGGGAGCAGCGGGTGCAGGCGAAGCAGGAGGAATGCCCTGATTTGCCCCAGAGTTGGTAGGCTGCCCTGGAGCTGGGAGAGGAGATTGAAACTGATTGGGATTGAACTGCTGCTGCCCTGGAGCTACAGGATTCGGCTGGGGTTGACCGGAATTGCCTGTCCCTGGTGCCACAGGAATCCCAGAATTGGGTAGCGAGGGATTCGGCTGCGGGGATGCAACCGAAGCCGGAACAGTTCCCAGGCTTACTCGGCCACCGAGCTCTCGCAATCTGTCTAAAACCTCGACAACTTTGGCGTACTTAGCATTTTGAGGAGCGTATAATACCGTCAACCCGGCAGGATTTTGGCTCTGGAAACTCTTTAAAACTTGATCTAGTTGTTGATAGTTAACAGGCACTTGGTCGATATAAGTTTGCCCGAAATCGTCAATGCTGACAATCAGCATCTCTCGCATCTGCGTTTGTCCTGTCTTCGCCTTGGGCAAATCGACATTAATTGCTTGCTGACGAGTCAGTTGTAAAGACGCCAGCAGAAAAAACGTCAGGATGCAAAATATCACGTCAATTAAAGGCACCAGTTCAATCCGAGCCTCTTCCGCAGGAGTATCTAAGTGAATTTTCATTTGTTCTGAAGGTTTTAATTGTTAGAACTTGCATCAAGATCAGGATCGGAACCTTTCAATTTCGGTTTCGGCTCCCGATTGCGTTCTTCAGATTCTGGTTGAGAATTTAAAGAACGTCTGTTCAAGCCATCGGAACCAAAGGAATTGCTGTATTCTGCATTGGGCGATCGACCTTTAGCATTAGCCGTCGGCCAGTATTGCCTGTAAAGCAATTCCAGCTCATTTCCAGCTTTGCGGAAAATTTTCGCCTGATTGAACAAAAAAGCTTGAAATATTCGATAAAACACCAAGGTAAAAATTGCTACTGCCATCCCACTAGCCGTGGTAATCAGCGCCGCGCTAATCCCCAATGTCACTCCTTTTGTTGCCTCAGTACCGATGCTCCCCAGATCGATCGACTCTAGGGATTTCATCAAACCTAAAACTGTTCCCAGCAAGCCCAGCAAAGGGGATATAGCGATCGTCGCTTCTAACATTTTGTCACCACGGCGCATCGAAGCCAACTCTTCATCAGCAGCAGCTTCGAGTGCGAGTCGAAATAATTCTGGTTCAGGATTGTATAGCCGCAGGGGTGCAGAAAGGAATCGCCCTATAGGCTGTCGGTTAGCTTGTCTAGCGATCTCATTAGCCGCGCCCCAATCGCTGCGGGCAGCTTCGAGAATCCGGTTGACTATCTGCTTTTCCTTGGTAAGGAGGCTCGCCCAAAACCACAATCGCTCGATAATCGTACTTACAGATAGAATCGATAACAGCACCAGCGGCCACATGGCGGGCCCACCTTTTTGAAACAGTTCTTGAATATTCACAGTATTTTTACTCCTGCATAACC
>JAJAYT010000336.1 GCA_026786085.1 Microcoleus sp. CAN_BIN18
GGTTATTGGTTATTGGTTATTGGTTATTGGTTATTGGTTATTGGTTATTGGTTATTGGTAATTGGTAGCAACTAACAACTAACAACTAACCCTTCGACTCCGCTCAGGGCGACGCAACTAACAACTAACAACTAACGACTAACAACTAACAACTAACGACTGCCAACTGACATCTTTCTATCTTAACCTTTCCAAAACCCCAGAATGTTTTAACTCATCCAAGTTAGCGCAGCCCGTACAGAAAAGAACTGTAGCAATCTCTGCAATCAAAACCTCAGCTAGGAGGGCTGTGGCTGATTCCGATTCCGCTGCGGCTTGCAAAAACGGTCGCGCCAGTCCCGCCACATCCGCGCCCAGGGCGATCGCTTTCGCTGCATCCAAGCCGTTTTGCAAGCCTCCAGAGGCAATCAGGGGAACATCCGGCGCTGCGGTGCGGGTGCTGACAACGCACTCGGCTGTCGGGATTCCCCAGTCGGCAAAGGTTGCGCCCAGTCGGCGTTGCTTGCCGTCTTTGGCTCGCTGTCCTTCTATTTTCGCCCAAGAAGTGCCTCCGGCCCCGGCAATGTCGATCGCGCTTATCCCAGCCGCCAGCAATTTCTGTGCCATTTTTCCAGAAATACCGTTGCCGACTTCTTTCGCAATCACCGGTACTGGTAATTTAGCGCACAATTTAGCAATTTTATCGAGCAGTCCTTTAAAATTAGTATCACCTTCAGTTTGAACGCACTCTTGCAGCGGATTTAAGTGTAAAATTAGGGCATCTGCTTCGAGAATATCAACGATTTTTTGACACTCTTCCAAACCATAATTATAGTTTAATTGAACTGCTCCAATATTAGCAAATAGCAGAATATCGGGAGCGCGTCTGCGGACGGCAAATGTAGAAGCAAGTTGGGGGTTTTCAACTGCTATGCGCTGGGAACCGACGCCCATTGCCAGTTTGTATGTTTGAGCGACATCGGCGAGGCGATAATTGATGGTCTGGGCGAGTTCTGTGCCGCCCGTCATCGATGAAATTAGCAGGGGTACGGCCAGTTTTTTGCCGAGAAATGTGGAAGTTAAATCGATTTGGGTGCGATCGAGTTCTGGCAAGCAACAGTGAGCAAAACGGTAGTGTTCGAGTCCGCTGGTAGTTTCGCGAAATTGTACATCTTCTTCGAGGCAGATCCGTAGGTGGTCTGCTTTGCGGGTTTCGGTTTGCGAGGGCGAGGTTAGCGGCAAGTTCACAGTGGCTATCTGGGGAAAGACTTCTTAGTTGGATCGGACACACATCTTATTTTACTATTTTATTAGATTTATTGCACAAATCTTTTATTGATACATAAACCGCAGATTTCAGGCAGATGCAACACGGATAAACGCAGATGATTTAAAGATAATTTGGGATTTTGGCAATATGTCTATTGTTATTCTGGAACTGTCATCGGCACGCCATTATCTGAAGGTTTCAACTTCAGTAAAAAAGGAACTGCTTTTTGCGCCCATTCTTTAACAGGCGTGTAACTTGCAGCGTGTTTTCCGAAGGAAATTTCCAACATATCGGTGTGAATGATCCCCGGATTTAAAGGAATCGCCGCCATGCCTCGTGGGAGTTCTTGGGCGAGCGATCGCGTAAGTCCTTCGATCGCCCATTTAGAAGCGCAATAGGGCGCGACTTCCGGCGAAGTTGACCTTCCCCAACCCGAACTAAAATTGACAATTATGCCACTTTTTCTCGCAATCATTGCCGGAACAAAGTGGCGAATTACATTAGCTGTACCTTTAATATTAACATCAATTACCTGAGAAAAATCTTCGCTGCTGACATTCCAAAGAGGCGCGGAATAATTGGTTATAGCTGCATTGTTAATCAGCAAATCTGGCGCTGAGTAATTTGCCAGAATTTTTGTTACCCAAGCTTTTACTAGCTCGTTGTTTGCGACATTTAAACAAGTAAAATTATGAGGTGCACTATATTTTTGCTTAAGTTTTTCCAATGCTTCGGAAGAGCGGGCACATCCTAAAACTGTGTGTCCCAATTCAATAAACTTTTCGGTCATTGCTAGACCGAGACCGCGACTGACTCCGGTAATTACAATTAATTTTGTCATAGAGTTGTGCAATTTTGAGATTAGGTAATAGAATACATATTGACAGGGCATTTAACAAATCGATCGCAGCAGGGAGAAAGCATGAAAGTAAAAGCAGCAGTTGCTCGCAGTGCCGGCCAACCTTTGACCATTGAAACGGTTGATCTAGATGGGCCGCGGGCTGGAGAGGTGCTGGTGGAAATTAAAGCGACGGGTGTTTGTCACACCGATGCTTACACTCTTTCCGGCGCTGATCCCGAAGGTTTGTTTCCGGCGATTCTAGGCCACGAGGGAGCCGGGATTGTTACAGATGTTGGGGCGGGAGTCACAAGTGTCAAAAAGGGCGATCGGGTAATTCCACTTTACACTCCCGAATGTCGCAACTGTGCATATTGTTTGAGCGGCAAAACGAATCTTTGTCAAGCAATTCGCCTAACTCAAGGGCAAGGCGTAATGCCCGACGGCACGAGCCGGTTTTCAATTAATGGCGAGAAAATTTTCCATTACATGGGAACTTCTACCTTTGCTAATTATACAGTATTGCCAGAAATTGCGGTAGCAAAAATTCGCGATGACGCTCCTTTTGATAAAGTTTGTTTGATTGGCTGTGGCGTGACAACAGGAATCGGCGCTGTCATCAATACAGCGAAAGTAGAACCCGGTTCTAATGTTATAGTTTTCGGTTTAGGTGGCGTGGGTTTGAATGTAATTCAAGCGGCGCGCCTGGTGGGAGCCAACATGATTGTCGGCGTAGATTTGAATCCCGACAAGCGAGAAATGGCGGAAAAATTCGGCATGACTCACTTTGTCAACCCCCGCGAAGTAGAGGGTGATTTAGTTCCTTATTTGGTAGACTTAACCAAAGGTGGAGCTGATTACAGTTTTGAATGTATCGGCAACATTAATGTGATGCGCCAAGCTTTAGAATGCTGTCACAAAGGTTGGGGTGTGAGCGTCATTGTCGGGGTAGCGGGAGCCGGCCAAGAAATTAGCACCCGCCCGTTTCAGCTAGTAACTGGTAGGGTTTGGAAAGGTACGGCTTTTGGTGGCGCCAAGGGCAGAACTGATGTTCCAAAGATTGTAGATTGGTACATGGATGGTAAAATTGATATTGACAGTTTGATCACTCAGGTAATGCCGATCGAGCAAATCAATGAAGCCTTTGATTTAATGCAAAAAGGCAAAGTAATTCGCACAGTTTTGACATTTTGAACAAAAATCTTGCTCTCTTCTCTCTTCCTCTGCGCTCTCTGCGCTCTCTGCGGTAAAAAAATCTAATTCAGAAATCAAAGAGAATTAATATGCTCTCTAAATCCCTCAAACTGCAAAAACAATATAAAAGTTTCGGTGGCAAACTAGGCTTTTACAGCCATCAATCATCTGCCTGCAACAGCGAAATGAAATTCACTGTTTACCAGCCGCCACAAGCAGAATTAAAACCTGTACCAATTCTGTACTTTCTATCAGGATTAACTTGTACAGAAGAAAACTTTATGGCAAAAGCGGGGGCGCAGCAATTTGCGGCAAAATATGGGTTAATGCTGGTGGCACCCGACACGAGTCCGCGCAATACTGGCATTCCTGGGGAAGACGACAATTGGGATTTGGGAAGCGGCGCGGGTTTTTATATGGATGCGACAGCCGCACCTTGGAATTCTCACTATCGAATGTACAGTTATGTGGTTGATGAGTTGCCGAATTTAATTGCCGAAAACTTTCCAGTCATGCCGGAAAAACAGGGAATTTTCGGTCATTCGATGGGCGGACACGGGGCTTTGATTTGTGCGTTAAAAAATGCCGATCGCTATCTTTCAGTTTCGGCGTTTGCGCCTATTTGCGCGCCCGTACGCAGCCCTTGGGGACAAAAAATATTCATTAACTACCTTGGGGGCGATCGAGATAGTTGGAGGGCTTGGGATGCTAGCGAATTAGTTCGCCAAAAGCAATACAACCGTCCGATTCTGATTGACTGCGGGACGGCTGATTCGTATCTGGCTGACGGGCAGTTGTTGCCGGATGTGTTCGCAGATGCTTGTGCGAAAGTAGGACAGCCGCTAACTTTAAGGATGCAGGAAGGTTACGATCACAGCTATTATTTTGTCGCGAGTTTTATGGAGGATCACATTCGCCATCATGCGGCTGCTTTGTGTGAGTAAAACAGGTTTGTAGTCAGGACTTTAGTCCGAAAGGTTTGTAGTCAGGACTTTAGTCCTCAGCGGACTGAAGTCCTCACTACAAACTAATGGGAAATACCCACTCTTTGTACTTGCTATCGCGATTTTCCATAATCCCCGTCAGTTTCTCTAAAATCTTTTCGGTGATGGGTCGGTTTTTGGGCAGTTGATAGTTTTCTATTCGGTTAATTGGGGTGATTTTGGCGGCGGTTCCGCATAGAAAAATCTCGTCTGCAATCAACAGTTCTGATTTGTCAACTGGTCTTTCTATGACTTCTATTCCTAAGTCTCGGGCGATTGTCATCACGCTATCTCTGGTGATTCCTTCGAGTATATCTTGGTCGAAACCTGGAGTAATTAATTTGCCGTTTCTAACGACAAATATGTTCATTCCTGAAGCTTCGCTGACTTTTCCTTGGGTGTTCATCATAATCGCTTCGTCGAAGCCGGATTCTACTGCTTCTGTTTTGGCTAAGGCTGAGGTGATGTAGGCGCCGCTAATTTTACCTCTTAAGGGCAAACTGCGGTCTTCTTGGCGATACCAAGAGCTAATTCTACAGTTGACTCCTGTTTTGGGTAAATAGTCTGATAGTTCTAATCCGTAGACAAAAAAGTCTGTTTCTACGTTGTGCAGTCTGGGGGCTATTCCTAAGCTGGATGCGTAGACAAAAGGACGGATGTAAAATGATTTTGTGGGCTGGTTTTTCTGGACAAAATCAGTGATTATTTGTTGGATTTTGCTGGCTGGCAAATCGCAGTGGAGGAAGCTGGCACTTTGGCTTAATCTTTGACAATGGCGGTCTAATCTAAATAGTAAGATGCGATCGGCATTTTGGGGGTCGGGAATTCCCCGCAACCCGCCTAAAACTCCGGTTCCGTAGTGCAGGGCGTGGGTGGCTATGGAAATGTTGGCGTCGGCAAATGGGAGAAATTGGTTTTGAAAGTAGGCAATTGGGAGAAAACTATCCATGATTCAAGCTGGCGATGAGTTTGGCAGTCCGCGAGGAATGGTGAATTTGGTTATATTACCATAAGTTAGACGATTTTAGATTTTAGATTTTGGATTTTAGATTGAGAATGACTGATTTGATCGGGGTTTGGAGGTTGCCGACAGTGGCATTCTTTTTTTTAAATGGGATGATTATTTTATGGTTAGATGGATTTATAAAATAATATTAATTGCGCTCGGTTTGGTTGATAATTGTTTTGAGAAAGAGTGCGATCCTTTTTGGGAAGCTTCGCTAACGACTAAAAACAAAATTTAACTAAGGGGCAACTATGGCACGTAAATGTTTCATCATTGAAATGGGGATGGGTATAGACCAGCACGGGCAGGAACCGACTGTGGCGGCGGCTAGGGCTGTACGAAATGCGATCGCCCATAATGCTCTCTTAGGCGTCTGGGAAGTGGCTGGTTTGACTGACCCGAATCAGATGATTGTTGAGGTAAAGGTGGCTGTTCCTTACCCGGAACAAGTGCGGCACGACGAGGTTTTGGCGGTTCTACCTTTTGGTAGCAAAACTCTGATTGTGGAGCAGGGCGGGATGATTGTGCCTGGAAGGGCGATCGCCTCTCTGAATGATAAAAATGATGAAATGCTGATCGCTGTAGCGGCTGTGACTGTTTTTGTGGAAACTGAGGACTAATTTTTGGTCATGTGGCCTGGTATGTCAATCCAGCAGGAACCTAGGATTAATCACAGTCACGTCGCTGTCATGTTTTTGCCTAACAAGTTGCGGAGAAAATCTGCGATTCTCCTCAAAAATTATGGCGATTATCAAAATTTTTTGCTGTTCCTTCTAGCAACAGCAGCGGGAACAGCAAAAATCGAGGTCGATCGCATTTACAATCAGTTAAGATAGTTCTTCGATCTAGCCCGCTGCTTTGTGCGATCGACCAAACCCTGATATAGTTGAGCCCAAGGTATGCCAGAGAGCGGTTGTTCTCTAACTAATTTCCTCAGCCGACATCAACTATGCTGCATCGAATTCTTGCTAAAAGTCGCTATCTCATGTTAATTGCTGTACTCGGTTGTTTTACAGCCTCTGTAACGCTTTTGATCTACGGTGCCCTGGAAACGATCGCTACCATCGGCTACATTATAACTACAGGGCCTGTTTCCAGCGAAAACTCGAAACAACTGATTTTGTCCTTTATCGAAGTTGTAGATTTGTTTCTGCTAGCCACAGTATTTTATATTACGGCACTTGGACTTTATGAGCTGTTTATTGACGAGCGGATTAAAGTACCCAACTGGCTGGAAATTCATACCATCGACGACCTCAAAACCAAACTCACCAGCGTGATAGTTGTCGTATTGAGCGTATTGTTTCTCGGCGAGGCAGTTAAGTGGAAGGGCGATCCGAACATCCTGCCCTTTGGGGTGAGTATCGCTTTAGTAATCACTGCACAGACGTATTTTCTGAGTTCGCAGGTGAAAAAGCCGAAGTCAGATTCATAGCTGTGCGAGCGGAGAAATTACCCAAATCTCCCGCCACCAGCAACGACAATTTAATTTATTTTTATTCATAAACAAATTCAATATTACATCTATCTTCGGACTGATAAATATGCGGTTTTAAACTTGCTTTGAGAGAGAGGAAAGTAGTTGGCGATCGTATATAAGATTGGATTTATGTTTAATAATAGGAGTCAACTATGCCAGAACAACCATTTGACACATTGCCTTCAGAAGCACAAGAATTGCCCCAAGGAGCGCAGAATATTTTTAAAGCTGCTTTGGCGAGCGCTACCGAAGATGGAATGAGCCAAGACGCTGCGACTCGGGTTGCTTGGAATAGCGTCAAATCTGAGTATGTTCAAGGTGACGGCGGTGGCATCACAAAGGCGACGATACTAACCAAACTCACAAATTTGTACAGTCTGGTGGCAATTAGGCCTTAGTCCTTAGTCATTAGTCATCAGTCATTAGTCCTATCGTGTCCGCTAAAATAACCTCGATCGGGTTTGATAGTTGGGACTTGAGTCCTCTCTCGGACAATGCGGACTAAAGTCCGAACGATCGAACCAACGTGATTGAGGTTCGATCGTTCGGACTTCAGTCCGCATTTTCACAGGACTGAAGTCCTCACTACTAACCAAGCAGTGTATGGATGACGGGCAATAATTTAGGTTGATAGCTGTCGGATGCGGCCCGGTTGGCGATCGAGATCCTGCTGTTGAGCAGCTAATGTAGCGTACTCGATCGGGCGTCGCA
>JAJAYT010000337.1 GCA_026786085.1 Microcoleus sp. CAN_BIN18
ACCAGTCTTCGTTACCCAGTTGGCGGCCGGCTAAGACGCGTACTTGTTCGTCGTCGTCGGAAACGGAGATCGATCGCAACAACGGCATAGTTCCCGGATTTTCGGGATAATGTTCGATAATCGCTTCGAGTGCTGTAAACCTGGGATTGTAAGCAAAAGAACCAGTTCGATCGTAAGAGTCAACCAAAGCTCGATCGCGCAAAAACTCAAACATTCCCGGTTCGTCTTTCCATGCTCGCATTAACTCTACCAGAGCGATCGCCCGCACCTGCGAATCCTCATCCTGCTGAGCCCTAATTTTTAGCCACTCAAAAGTATCCGACTCATTTGTCCGCCCCCGCGCCAACTTTTGCAAAGCCATTTGTCTCACAGCCGGACTCTCATCGCCCTTTGCTTTCGCCTCCACCAGCGTCCAAGTTTCAGGATTGTCCGGCCAGTTGTCAGCGAGGGAGAGCACTGCGGCTTCCCGCACCTGCGTCGCCTCAGAATCAAGCTGAATTTTTAGCCAAGGCAAGGTTTCGGGGTCGTCTGGCCACCCCCGGACGATCGCCCGTACGAGGATGCTCAGCAGGTGAGAATCTTGCTCAGACTCGACTAGGCTTTTGAGGAAAGGCAAAGTTTCGCTCAGGTGACACCAACGTTTTGCTATTTCTTTCACCGCTGTTTCTCGGACGTTCAGGTGTCTGTCTGACTCGGCGAGATTTTGCAACCAGCCAAAAACTTCGAGACTGGCTGATGGTAGCGCAGCCACTGCTTCTACCACTACTTGCCGCACAGTCCAATAATCCTCGGAATCAGCGATTTTTTGCAGTAGGGGCATGGTTTCCGGGCTGTCCGGCCAACCTGTGGCTATCTGTTGCAGGGCGATTTCTCGCAGTTCGCTGTCGCGATCG
Organism: Microcoleus sp. CAN_BIN18; assembly: GCA_026786085.1. Lineage (GTDB taxonomy): Bacteria > Cyanobacteriota > Cyanobacteriia > Cyanobacteriales > Microcoleaceae > Microcoleus. Next base: position 894 of record JAJAYT010000337.1, read on the forward strand.
CCCGTAGCTAGATTTTGCAAAAAAGGTAGAGTTGCGGGGTTGTCGGGCCAGCCAGAGACCGCTGCTTGCACGGCTGCCCGTCGCACGATTGAACTCGTATCCGACTCGACCAGAGTTAACAGCAGGGGATAAATGTCTGATTCGCCCCGCCAGTGGGATGCCAATTGTTCGATCGCGGCTGTACGTACTTCTTGACTGCTGTCAGATTGAGCTAAGGTTTTCAGCAGCAGACAAACCTCGGCTACTTCGGGCCAGCCAGAGGCTAACTCGCGCACTGCAACTGTTCGCAGAGTAGAACTTCCCGTCTGAGTGAGGTTTTTGAGCAGGGAAAAAGTGCCTAAAACTGTGTGCCAACCAGAAGCTATTTGTTGCCATGCTGCGACTTGGACTCCCAAATTTTCGTCTGTTTCGGCGATTTTTCTCAGCAGTAGCAAGGTATCTGTGCGATCGCGCCAATTAGAGGCTAACTGTTCCAGTGCACAGGTGCGGACTGCCGGACTGCGATCGGACTGTGCGACACTTCTCAGCAGCGGCAAGGTATCGCCCATATCCGGCCAACCTGCCACCATTTCTCGGATTGCGGTCGATCGCACTGCCCAACTTTGATCCGATTTTACGAAGTTTTTCAGTATCAGGTAAATTTCTGGATTGTCCTGCCAACCGCGGGCTATGGCTTCGACTGCTGTGGCTCGGATTTCGCCGCTGTCGCTGGAGTGAGCCAGTATTTTCAGCCAAGGCAGGGTTTGCGGGTCGTTTTTCCAAGTTTGGGCGATCGTGGCGATCGCCCGGGAACGAATTTGATATGTTTCCTGCAATTCTTGGGCGCTTTGATGAAGAATCAGGAAAACCGTACCGTATTGCGATAACTTTTTTAAAGCGTTTAACAGTTTTTTTTCGGTTATTTTATTGACGCCATTTTTAACTTTTAACAGGCATTTTGCTGCTAGAAACAAATTAATAAATTTTTCGGCTTGACCATTTTGATCTGTCAGATATTCTATAATTTCGTTGGCTATTTCTTGGTCTAGTTTTTCGGCAATTTCTCCGAGGACTTCGTGCCAAGATTCATCCCGCCAGTGCTGGCCGAAAACTTGTGTTTTGAGTTGGGTGCAAGTCAGTTGACCAGTTTTGAGTTGTGCGTCGATTAACTCTGCCACTGTCTGGGGATTATTTTCAGAAACAAATTTTTTTAACAACATACAGATATTACACCCCCTGGAGTTTATTTGCATTGAAAGTCCTCGCACCAGATCCAGTAATAGTTTAGATGTTTTGAAGCCGGGCGAGTCGATCGGCGATCGACTCTATTTTATCTCAAAACTACTGGCTCGCTTAGCGCACAGATGCAAAATCCGCCACCACCCACAGAAATGTTAGGTGTTGGCGGATGACGATCGAACAATTGAGCTGCGAAATCTAGGTAATAGCTACTTGGACGCGCGAGGCTACAACCCGAACCGTAAAAGTCGGAATTGTGACGGTTTCATCGTCCAAACACTGGCCCGTAGCCAAGCTAAAATTTTGCTTGTAGATGGGAGAAGCAACTTTCAGAGTCCCATTGCGATCGCCCACAAGTCCCCGCGACAACACAAAAGCCTTACTAAACGGGTCGTAATTGCTCAAAGCATAAACTTCATCCCCGTTTCCCACCCGGAAAACTGCCACCTGTTGGCCGGCAACTAAAGCACAAACACCTGTATTCGGGGCGATCGCATCCAGGGAACACACATCTACCCAAGTAGTCACAATCTCAGAAACTTGTAATGATTGAACCATTTTCTTGTCCTGTTTATTTAATACGATTTCCTTCGCAATTTCCGGTTAAAAACCGCTAAATTGGTTTGTAGTGAGGACTTCAGTCCTTCTAAAACTCATGCGGACTAAAGTCCGAACGATCAAACGTTATCACGCTAAATTGGTTTGTAGTGAGGACTTCAGTCCTCTTCAAACTTATGCGGACTAAAGTCCTCACTACAAACCCGATCGCCTTTATTTGTCGGAAACTCCAGCCAGAGCCTTTTCATGCTCGTAAGCAGGGCGAGTTTGTCCCCGTTCCTCGACACGAACAATACTCGGATCGGGCAAATCGGAATTCACAAAATGCTGGAATCGCTGTATCTTTTGCGGGTCTTCAATCGTAGTTTTCCACTCGCATTGATAAGTATTCACCAAATGTTCCATCTGCGCTTCCAACTCAGCACAAATGCCCAGAGAATCCTCAATTATCACCTGCTTCAAATATTCAATCCCGCCCTCAAGCTTATTAAACCATGTAGCAGTACGTTCCAGGCGATCGGCAGTGCGGATGTAGAAAATCAAGAAGCGATCGACATACTTAATCAAAGTTTCCTTATCGATATCAGACGCTAGCAAAACCGCGTGCTGCGGCTTCATCCCACCATTGCCGCACACATACAAATTCCAACCATTCTCAGTTGCAATAATCCCAAAATCCTTGCTTTGAGCTTCCGCACATTCGCGAGTGCAGCCAGAGACAGCAGACTTGAATTTGTGAGGAGCTCGCAAACCGCGATATCGCAATTCAACCTCGATCGCCAAACTCGTCGAATCCTGCACCCCAAAGCGGCACCAAGTGCTACCAACACAAGATTTTACAGTCCGTAAAGCCTTACCATAAGCGTGTCCAGACTCAAATCCCGCATCGATCAACCTGCGCCAAATTAGGGGCAACTGATCCACACGCGCCCCAAACAAATCGATCCGTTGCGCCCCAGTAATCTTAGTATAAAGCCCAAAATCCTTAGCAACTTCTCCCAAAACAATCAACTTATCCGGCGTAATTTCTCCACCCGGTACGCGCGGCACCACCGAATAAGTACCATCGCGCTGAATGTTTGCCAAATAGTAATCATTCGTATCTTGCAAACCGACGTGAGACTTCTCTAAAATATGGTCATTCCAGGTAGAAGCCAGCATCGAAGCAACAGCAGGCTTACAAATTTCGCAGCCGTGGCCTTTGCCGTGTCTTTCAATTGCCTCCTCAAAGGTTTTAATCTCTTGAGAGCGCACCAAATGGTACAATTCTTGACGGGAATACTCAAAATGTTCGCAGAGGTGATTTTTGACTGCAAACCCGGCTTTCTTCATCTCCGACTTAAAGATATCCGTCACCAAAGGCACGCAACCACCGCATCCCATACCAGCTTGAGTGCATTTCTTGACGCTGGCAACATCAGTTAAATTGCGATCGCGAATCGCCTCACAAATCTGTCCTTTACTAACATTATTGCAAGAACAAATTTGAGCCGAATCAGGCAAACTATCCACACCCAAGCCCGCAGGTGATCCCCCTTCGCGCGGTGGTATCAACAAATCTTCAGGATGCGGCGGGAGAGCAATTTCATTTTGCATGAATTGCAGCAAAGTGCCGTAAGCAGAAGCATCTCCCACGAGAATTCCGCCTAAAATCCGGCTACCGTCTTGATTTAAAACTAATTTTTTGTAAGTTCCTTGGAAAGTGTCAGCAACCACAATTTCTTTAGCATCCGCAGACTTGGCAAAAGCATCACCAAAACTCGCCACATCCACACCCAAAAGTTTGAGTTTCGAGGACATATCCGCACCCGCGAAAGTGCTAGTGCTGGCATCCGCTGCGCTGCTCAAAATATCGGCGGCGACGCTGGCCATTGTATACCCAGGCGCAACTAAGCCGTAGATGCGATTTTGATAAAGTGCGCATTCGCCGATCGCATAAATATCAGAATCAGAAGTTTGGCAGCTATCATTAATTACAATACCACCACGTTCTCCTACTTCTATCCCAGAAGTTCTAGCAATTTCATCGCGCGGGCGAATACCAGCAGAAAACACAATCATATCCGTTGCCAATTCCGAACCGTCAGCAAACAGCATTTTTGTAACTTTGCCATTTTCGCTGACAATTTCCGTTGTAGATTTGCTGGTGTGAACCGAAACCCCCAACTCTTCGATTTTGCTACGGAGAATCGCCCCGCCAACCTCATCAACTTGTACAGGCATCAGTCGCGGCGCAAACTCAACCACATGAGTTTTCAAACCCATATTTTGCAGAGCATTTGCACATTCCAAACCCAACAAACCGCCGCCAATTACTACACCAACTTGGCAATTTTTAGCGTGCTCTGACATCGCCTCCAAGTCGTCAATTGTCCGGTAAACAAAAGTCCCAGTAGCATCTTTACCTTTGATGGGCGGTACAAATGGATAGGAACCCGTGGCGATCACAATTTTGTCGTAGGGAACCTCTAAACCGTTGGCAGAAGTGACTGTTTTTTGTTCGCGATTGATGGTGACTGCTTTGTCGCCGATATGAATCTTTATGTCATTTTTGTGATAAAATCCTGGTGCGACTAGGGATAAATCTCCCGCTGTTTTGCCAGAGAAAAATCCGCTGAGGTTGACGCGATCGTAAGCAACGCGCGTCTCTTCACAAAAAGTAATTAAATTCCAGTGTTTGGCAGCATCCGAGCTCACCATTAACTCTAGGAACTTGTGGCCTACCATGCCATTGCCGATTACAATGAGGTTTTGTTTGGCTGTCATTAGAATCTCTTTTATGCCGTTTATCAGTCGTTGGCTTTATTAATATAAGAGTTTATTATAAAGTTTTGTATGTATAGATACAAAATATTCAATTTTATGCAATTGTTGAATGCTGCTGATTGCATTTTTGCATGATGTCAACTGTTTAAGCTCCCATGCCGGAATACTGCTTCAAACCCTGCCGCCACAGCCAGCGATTCCACACAAAAAACACTACACCCCAACCGAACATCACCAACAAACCGCGGCCAACATCTACTGGCAATCCTATCAAGATTGAAGCGGGAAAATGAATCAAATAAGGAAACGGCGTCCACAAAACTACTTCACGCACGGGTGCAGGAAACACTTCTAGCGGCGCGATAAGTCCCGATAAAAACAAGTACATTAAAAACCAGAATTGCTCGATCGCACTTGCCCGCTCTATCCAAAAAGAAAACAGTGCAAACGTATACTGGATCAGGAACCGCAGACAAAAAGCCAATGCAATTACCAGCAAAAAAAGCATAAATCTGCCAGCACTCGGCAGCCAAAAAGCCTGCGGGTAAAGTGCAAAAAACAACAGCACTAATCCGAAGACAAACGGCAGCCTCGCAAATCTTTCGGAAACATGAGACGCGAAGTGATGCCATACTGGATCTAAAGGCTGTAACAACTTATTAGATAAAGTCCCTTGCACTACCTGTTTTTCAAACTCCCAAATCACCCATACAACATTTGTTTGTCTGACGATAAAAGCTGCTAAAAAGTAACGGGCAAAGTCGATCGGATTCAGCCCGAATTGCCCATTTTGAGCCGCCTGCATCCTCACGCCCATCAAGATAAACGGCAAAGCTCCCGACAGAACCCATAAAAGCAATTCCGCCCGGTATTCGACCATATAAGCGTAGTAAGTAATCAGCAAAGTTTTAGCAATTCTGATGATTTTTTTCATATTTATTTTAGATTTGATTTTTCAGTGTTAGCAACGGGCTCTCCGGCCCGTTCCACAGAATACTGAAACTTTAGTGGAACAGGCCGGAGAGCCTGTTATGGAGAATGAACCCAGCCAAAAACATTACACTTTTCCTGTGCGAAAAACTCGACCGATAACCTCTTCAATTGGCGGATCAGTAACAGTCAAATCTATTACTTCCAACTCCGCCAACATCTTCGAGACGCTCCCTGTTAGCTCGTCTCTTTTTACCAA
>JAJAYT010000338.1 GCA_026786085.1 Microcoleus sp. CAN_BIN18
ATCCAGAAAGTTTTGGACTGATACTGGTTCTGCGATTTGTGGTAGATGCAAAGTGCAAGACTCTGTTCGCGATCGGTCGATCGGACTAAAGTCTTGATTTCCCTGGCGATCGATCATGGCAACCAAGCCTTTATTTTAATTATGTTTGAGCTAGCTCGCGCTGCAAATATAGAACCTATCTTTAACAGTCAAGCGGACTGTGATCAGCTTGCTTTCTGTGTTTTCGCAGCCCGTTGGCTGGTCACTAGATCTGTGAAAGACATACCCAGATCTGACCGAGTTCTATTTTGCTGTTTTCTACCCTTCGATCTGTACGGGATGAGCTTTACACCCTTTACCGGATGAGGATAAATCCCATTAGCACTAATTTTGACCATTATTATTATCAAGCTTTTCTAGAGATCGCTTGGTGACACCCCTCTCCTCACCCTGTGATGTTTCCTATCTAAGTTTGTGATCCTAGCAAATTTTGATTGTGATACAAATCAGCCGATCGAGTGACCACGATCGCAAAAATTAAAATTTAAAAAATTCTAAGTCATGACAGAGCTGAGAGTTTCCGATTTTTTGGTCAAAAACTCATCGAGTGCGACTTAATGAGACGCTATTTGGTCAAGAGTGTTATATTTATCCGGCTTTCCTACTTACTTATTTTGTGCTTCCTGTTGTGCTTTATCGCTATTTTGGCGGTAAAGTACCGTCCGGTTGACAGCAGTTGTGTAGCGGGGATGCTTGGGGGGGACGGCGGCCATCAAATCCGAAGCTTGCTGCCACTTAGCAGCTACTACTAACCACTTCTCGCGAGATTGAGCGATTTTGCCATCGGTGGCTGCTTGCTCGGCCACTCGCACCGCTTGTGCAAAAGAGTCAACAGCAGAATTAGCACTATCCTTAGAAATTTGCAAAGCTGGTGTTGCTTCCACAGGAGTAGAAGTGATCGCTGCTTGTGTGGTGTTTGGTACTTGGGAATTGAGTCCTTTGTAAATCGCGGCAACAGCGACGAGCAACAGCACAGTCAAACTAACGCCACCGACGATACCCTGCTGAAATTGGCGCGGTTCTTGCTGCATCGATCGAGGTGCAGCAATTCTGGGCAAGCGAGCTTTGCCACCTTGAGCTTGACGTTCGTGATGCGCGGTGGCCAAACGCTTGAACAAATTCGGCTTTCTGAGTTTAATTTCTTGAGACCACAGCAGTTGATTCTCGGGATCGCGGCTAATTTCTTCAAGCCACAGCAGTTGGTGTTCTCGAACAAGTCGGCTGTTGATGTTGACTCGGCGAATATTGCGGGGCGAAATGCCCTCTAAAATTGCTCGGACTCGATCGACCAAGCTAGACTGTTCCAGCAATTGGGGCGTTGCGGCTTCGCACAGCAGTTGCAGCACCCCATCTGCAAACACGGCTCTAGCCCTGACGCCTACCTGTGCCAGTTCGTCGTTCAGGATTTGAATGATCGAAGCAACCATGCCCTCACGAGCTTGTCGAGCAATATCATCTATTGGATTCGCCATAAAACTATCTTGACGCTCAGCAATCTGTTAATTATCAACCCAAAGTCTCGGATCTAATTTTGACTCATACAGGCGATCCCTGACACTGCCAGGTTAAAATAAGCCAATGCAAATCTTCTTGCATCAAATATCCCACTTAAAACCATCAGCACAGCGTCGAGCTCTCGCCAACAGGAAATAAACTATGGGCAAAGTAATTAGCGGTCAAATTTTTGTTGTAGACGACAACATCGATACAGATCAAATTATCCCAGCCGAATACCTAACCCTGGTTCCCTCAAAGCCGGACGAGTACGAGAAACTAGGCAGTTACGCCATGATTGGGTTGCCCGATCGCTACGGTAAGTTTATCGAGGATGGCGAACAAAAAACCCGGTATCCGATTATAATTGGTGGCGAAAATTTTGGCTGCGGTTCTTCGCGAGAACACGCTCCGATCGCTCTAGGGGCCGCCGGCGTCAAAGCAGTGGTCGCTTTGTCTTACGCGCGCATTTTCTTTCGCAATTGCTCCGCTACTGGCGAATTGTACCCGATCGAATCAGTCGATCGACTTTGCGACCTATTTGTCACCGGCGAAGAAGTGACGATCGACTTTGCGGGCGATCGAATTATCAACCACACTCAAAACCTCACTTACTCCCTCAAGCCTTTAGGAGATGTCGGGCCCGTGATTGATGCCGGAGGCCTGTTTGCCTACGCACGCCAAACGGGAATGATTGCCGCTCGCTCTTAACTCCTAAAACCGAGAATCTATCTAGGTGCTCTTCCGAGCATCTCGATTTCGATCGTGTATCAGTCCGACCCGCAGATATCGAAGCCCGATCGCCCCGAACAAGTCCAACCTCCCATTCCTAAAAAACGCTTTTTACCCAAAGATATCCTCCCGATGAGTTCGGACACGCCAGATACTTTGAATCTCAAAATATTTCGCCTCGCGGCGTCCGCAGAAAATTTATCTGAAAATTGGGTTTAAAACCCCGTGCTTTGAGCATCGGCTTTGTATTTACTAGCATTGCATCTGCCACTAGATATGCTAAAATAGTGAGGTGCTAACCATGAATTACCGCTATCGAATCTATCCCAACATCACTCAAGAGCAGTCACTCAAAGAGTGGATGGATGTCTGTCGCGTTGCCTACAACTATGGGCTGCGCGAAATTAAGGATTGGTGCAATAGCCGGAAGTGCATGGTTGACAGATGCTCTATCAGTCATGAATACATTATGGCTACTGATAGTCCTTTTCCTAGCGAAGTGAATCAGCTTAATGCTTTGCCAAGCGCTAAAAAGGTATTTCCCCGATTAGGTGAAGTACCAAGCCAAGTCTTGCAACAAGCTATTAAACAACTGCACCGAGCATGGGATGGGTTTCAAAAAGTTGGGCATGGATTTCCCAGATTTAAAAAGTTTGGACAATTTAAATCTTTGCTGTTTCCCCAATTTAAACAGAATCCAGTGCAGGGAGTACATATTGCCTTGCCAAAGGTGGGGTTGATTCCAATCAACTTGCATCGCCCAATCCCCAGCGGATTTGTAGTCAAGCAAGTTCGGATAATTAACAAAGCCGATATTTGGTACGCTAGCGTCAATATCCAATGCAATGTTAGTGTTCCCGATCCAATGCCTCACGGCCATCCAATTGGGGTAGACGTTGGACTTTCCAAGTTTTTGGCAACTAGCGACGGTGTTCTTGTAAAATCGCCAAAGTTCTTGAAAGTAATGCAAAGCAAGCTGAAATTGCTGCAACGCAGACTTGATCGGAAAAAGAAGCGCTCTAAGAATTACGAAAAACAACGGATCAAAGTTGCTAGACTTCACCACACAATTGATAATACCCGCAAGGATTTTCACTTCAAACAAGCTCACGCCCTTTGCGGGGCTGGTGATATGGTCTTCATGGAAGACTTGGATTACCGGAT
>JAJAYT010000339.1 GCA_026786085.1 Microcoleus sp. CAN_BIN18
AGGTAATCGCTGTTTCGGCTGCTGTGAGGTCAATCAGGGCAGTTTCCGGGTCACAATCTACCAGGATAGGTATTGCTTTGGCTTGAATGACGGCGATGATGGTGGCGATAAACGTATTGGCGGGGACGATAATCTCGTCGCCAGGGTGAATGCCGCAAGCTTGGAGTCCCAGGGCGATCGCATCTGTTCCACAAGCCACTCCTACGCCGTATTGTACTCCACAAGCTGCTGCAAATGCTGTTTCAAATTCGGTCAATGCTTGACCTAAAATAAAGTCTCCTTGCTGGATTATTTTTCCGATTGCTTGTTCTATTTGGGATTGAATTGGTTGGTGTTGCAGGGAGAGGTTGACAAAAGGAACTTTTTGTGGGTATAAAGTCATAAATAATCTGGCTAGCAATTATTTATATTAACATTAAATTTTCCTGATGTAGGATTCGCAATGAGCACATTGCTCTGATCATCAAATTCGCTTATAATTATGAAAAATCTTTTTTTTTAACCGCAGAGAACACAGAGAGCGCAGAGGAATTAGGAGAGAAGGTCGATCGGACTTTTTTGCTGTCTTGTCAATCAAATTATTTTTTTGGTAAGATAGAATTAGAGATTTTTTCGATGGGCGAAATTATGGAATACAAAAAACTAGGCGAAAGCGATTTATCAGTATCTGAAATCTGTTTGGGTACGATGACTTACGGCCAGCAAAATACTGTGGAAGACGCAGCCCAACAGCTCGATTTTGCGATCGATAGAGGCATCAACTTTATCGATACGGCAGAAATGTATCCTGTGCCGGGAAAACCGGAAAGTCAGGGAAAAACCGAGGAATATATCGGGGAATGGTTGACGAAACAGCAGCGGGATAAGGTTATTATAGCGACGAAAGTGGCGGGGAGAAGCACTCGATTAAAGTGGATTCGGGAAGGGAAAAATCAGATCGATCGCCCAAATGTCGAAAAAGCGCTGAATGACAGCCTGAAGCGCCTGCAAACTGACTATATCGACCTGTATCAGATCCACTGGCCCGATCGCTATGTGCCGCTATTTGGCGCGCCTGACTACTATATTACTCAAGAACACGAAACTGTACCAATTTTAGAACAATTAGAGGTATTTGCTGACTTGATTAAAGCTGGCAAAATCCGCTATTTGGGTTTGAGTAATGAAACGCCTTGGGGAGTTTGCGAGTTTTGCGAATTGGCTGAAAAACACGGTTTGCCGAAAGTTGTTTCGATTCAGAATGCTTTCAGTTTGAGCAATCGAACATTTAACATGAATTTGGCGGAAACTTGCCGTTTTAAGAATGTGGGATTGATGGCTTACAGTCCTTTGGCTTTCGGGATATTAACGGGTAAATACTTAAATGGAATACCGGACAATTCGCGACTGGCTTTGTTTGCTGGATTCGGTCAGCGTTACGATAAAACTAATCTGAATGATGCGGTGAAAGCGTATATTGAGATTGCTCAAAAGCACGGTTTGAGTCCGGCGCAGATGGCTTTGGCTTATGTGCGATCGCGCTGGTTTGTGAGTAGCACTATTATCGGTGCAACATCGATCGCGCAACTTGAGGAAAATCTCAGCAGTTTGGATGTGACGCTGGATCAAGAGATTGTAGCAGAAATTAATTCTGTGCACGCTAAGTATCCGAATCCGACACCGTAATCCTAATTTGTAGGTTGGGTTGAGATAGCGAACCCTAGGTTTCACTTCGCCCAACTTACTACTTGTTTGATATCATGTCTGTGGTTTATGGTTATCCTGTACATAGTTCAAGTTTGGGACTTTATGCTGGGAAAAGCAGTTTGAGTGCGATCGCACTCAAGTATTAGATGCGCTGAGAGGTTTTCTGGCTGAAGTGATGCAGCTAGCGGTAGATAAGGGTTTCATCACAGCCGAGGAGAAGGAGGAGTTTATTAGTCCGGCTTTTTATGGCAATATCGATGCTGTGGTATTGAGCAAGTAGTTGGTTTTGGTGGTGTTTTGGACGATCGGCTGCGATGACATATAATCCTAATAGGATAATTATCAATTAAGCTTAAAATGAACACGAGAATCAGCAAAATCAAAATATCCCTAGAACAGTTGAGCGAAGACTTACTAGCTTTGTCTGATGATATGTGGCTGAGTATTGACCATAACGACTCCGAAGCACTGGATTTTGGCTACCGCTTAAAAAAGGACTATAACGAGCAAGTCGATACTTTTAGTAAAGTGGTTAAAAATATAAATGATACTCTTGCAGAGTTTGAAAAAAACTCTATATTGAATGACTCTAGTACACCGATTCACGATACTGAAAATCAGGGGCGAGAAAACAACGAAATTGAGTTCCACGAGCGCCAATCCCACAGTATCAACGAGGACTTTTCCTATACGAAACCATGCGGAATGAAACTAGAAAATAAAATATATGAAAGATTGAATACATGGAAGGCAATATACAGGAAAACTATCGAACATCTATGCCGTGAATATCCCAAAATTTTCAACCAACTCTCAGAAAGCGAGTTTGCAAAAAGTCGCCGAACAAATAAAGTTTATGTTGCTGTTACCCCAAATTCGATGATTTGCCCTGAAGAAATTGCTGGGGGTCTTTACTTTGAAACAAATTTATCAGCTAACTCGATTCGTGACAGAATCCAGCAGTTATTGAGAGTGTTTTCTATCCCGGATAGCGAGATAGTTTTCTATCTACGTGAAGGCAAAGATGTAGACTAACTTGTGGAATAGCTGATATTCGCGCAATAAGACATGATATTAATAAATTCAACAATCTTGTCCCGATCGCCCTTCCCATCCAAAAAATAGGACAATGGTAAAGGGCGATCGCACTTCACCCTAAAATCTTTCTCAACTAAA
>JAJAYT010000340.1 GCA_026786085.1 Microcoleus sp. CAN_BIN18
TATTTACAGGCTTTTATGTGTGAGAAAATCAGCTATATTCACTGGTTTAAGGAAATCGTATTTAATTGCTAAAATCAGCAGTTGATAGGATTCGTGTATCTATTTTTAGAATCCTCTTAATAAGCATTCAACACTTCTGGCTTCCATCATCAGAGGTTGCTTGCTTTCTATTACCTAGTTTATCTCGGATGAATCATTTTTACAAGTATAGGGTGGAAATGGGCGATCGCATGATTTAATAATACTTGTATGTTTAACAATTAATTGATGAGTGGAATTAATCGGCAAATTACCCTTGACAGCAGGCACATTGCTAAACACTTGCCAGACACGCCACAAATGAGAAGACTGCTTAATAAAGGACGTGCTGCTCATATTTTTAACAATGAGGCTACGATGAATCAGGTAGCTCAAGCCATAATAGAAGAGGGATAATTTACAGATACGATTCGGGGCTACGAGCGTTGTGGTATGTTCTTCCTTGAATCAATTGGTTATAGAGTTGACCCGGACGGTAGCCGTCTTTTACTTTATTACGGAGAGATAAAAGTTGATGCAGAAAACCGATACCACGTTACTCCCCGCACCCGACCCAGTGAAGAATAACTGGGAGTTTACAGAAGTATGGCTCGATCCAAATCTTTCACCTCCTTATCTGCTTTTGTTACTAAGTGATGCTGAGGGGAATTGTCGGATCTACGATCCGGCTGAGGGCTATAAGGTTGTGTTTTCTAGTAAGAGTTATGATGAGGCACAGTATTGGCTTTTAGAGGATGAGTATGAACCCGTAGAAGGGCGGCTGAGAATGTCGGAGTTGGTTTGAGTAGTTGATGTTGAAAGGGCGATCGCGTGCCGTCAGGTATCACGATTTCCCTCTCATGCCTATAATGTAGATAAAGTCTTAAACATTCATTTTATCATTATTCCCCATTGTTTGTTATAATTATTTAAGTCAGCGCGAAAAACGGCAAGCCATGACCAAAACTGCTTCTATAAAAACTGAATATCAAGTAACTGTAAATTATCCAGTCTGGCAAAAAGTTGAGCAAATTGCTGAACAATTCAACTTGTCTGTTTCTGAACTATTGGAACATATAGCCCAGGGTCAACTGAAAGTTGTTGCTGTTTCAACTAATTCGGAACCACTGAGCGATCGCGATATTGCAAATTATTTCATTTGGTTAGCCTCGCAATCCGATGTAGAAATAAATGCTTACAAGCTACAAAAACTCATGTACTACGCTCAAGCTTGGCATTTAGCAATTTATGGCACGCCACTCTTTAATGCGGATTTTCAAGCGTGGGTTCACGGCCCGGTTATTCCGGCTTTATTAGAGCGATATACAAGCCTATTTAGGTGGGAACCAATTGCAAAAAAAATCGAACAACCGAAACTTTCTGAAGAAATCGGGGATTTTCTGGAAGAGGTTGCAGAGGCATATTTTGAGTATGATGATGAAACTTTGGAAGGAATGACTTGCGGTGAAATGCCTTGGCTAGAAGCGAGAGGGAATATACCTAGAGACGAATCTTGTCATGCCATTATTTCTCAAGAATCGATGAAAAAATATTATTCGGCTCGTGTCAAAGAAGAAACCTCAGTCTAAAATTGTCCCTTCAGCACTCATTTTCTAAATAATAAACGATGAGGCTACTATGAATCAGGTAGCTCAAGTTATGCTAGGATACTATTGCGAAAAGTAGTGACATGACACGCGATCGCTCCCATTAAAATCCTGATCGCCTATGTTAAAATTATGGAAGCTCAACCACGAGAAGTACAAAACTACCTGAAAGCCGACGGGACAAGTCCCTTTGAAGGATGGCTTGATTCCCTTCAAGATACTAAAACTGTATCTAAAATCAAGAAGCGACTGAGGCGAGTTGAGCTTGGCAATCTGGGAGATTATCGCTCAGTAGGAGCGGCAGTTTATGAACTTAAAATTGATTATGGCCCAGGCTATCGGGTGTATTTTGGACAAGTCGGGTTAACAGTTGTGTTGCTGCTATGTGGCGGTGATAAAAGCACTCAAGAACGAGATATTAGCCAAGCTAAAAAATACTGGAGAGATTATGAAAGAACTCAAAGTGCCAACAACTAGAAGCTACCATGAATACTTGATTTCTTCTTTAAAAACCCCTGAAAGTGCTGCTGGCTATATCGAGGCCATGTTGGAATTGGAGTCAGAAGGCCCCGAACCTGAATTGCTGCGAGCAGGACTTAAAGATGTGGTGGATGCTTATTTACAGATGAATAAGTTATCGACAGAAGCTAAACTTATATATGAGAAGCTCGATCGGATGTTGTCTGAGAGTGGGGGTGAAGAAATTTATGCTTTGATAACTCTACTAGATAAACTGGGGTTGCAGTTAGCTGTCGCAGTAAAATAGGTTAATTAATAAAGGATTTAGGGGGATACTTGCGGCTGGCTACACGCGCTTTTTCAGAAAGTGGGATGTGAGGGGCGATCGCACTTCCACAAAAAAAATTTACAGTTAGATAATTTTCAAGCTAGCATTCGAGCATGAGCAATTTCTCTGTCACCTATGAGTCTGACTTGTGAATTAAAGAGTGAGATAATAGCTACTGTTTTTCCCGTCAAGGTAACAAATTCTACTTCATATCCTACGCCACCTTGATGCACTAAAACCACAGTTCCAATATCGCCTTGGCTTAAGTTTTGTTCTGGGATATCAGTTGTTAAGACAACACTGTCAAGTTCTTCAATCATTTTCTTTTTTAATCAGGTGGATAGGCACTTACTAGCCTGGGAGTGTCGCCTCCAGTTTCAATAAACCAGACAGAACGCACAAAGGGTGTTCTGCCATCTGCTGCTAGCATTTCTCCTTCAACAACGTACCGAGTCCCAAAAGGAGATTCTTCAATTTTAGCTAATTCATGGTCAGCGGCATGACGCAGCAAGGCAGTTGCCATGACTTCCCAAGCATCGACTGAAAAGCCAAACCGCAAAAAAAATTTTGCTTTGCTTTTCCCGTCGCGGTGGGTGAGTGAGAGCAGATATTCAGTAATTTTTTTCTGAGGAATGACTGCTCTTTCATAGTTTGGCAGTTTCAATAATTCTCTCACAGGCTTACTTCTTCTATACTAACCAGATTTGAGGTGATTGGTCAAGCTGGGGCGATCTTTTTCAGAAAATAGGGAGAGAAAGGGCGATCGCGCTTTGACTATCAGACCTGACTCTATTTCTAGATTGTCAGCAATAACTATAGTATAATGTAAAATATTATCCTTATAAAAGCCATGTCTCAAGCAACATTAACTGATGTTTCCTTAGACCCAATATTAGAGCGTTTAACGCAACTTACTAAACTGGAATCTGACTGGGATTCTTATGGTGCATTGCCAGTTTCGCCCGTTGCTTTTGTCAAAGCCTGTCAACTTCTCATTGATGTTAAATATTCTCTTTCAGCTTTAGTTGGTGAGCAACTTTTACCATCAGATGTCGCACCAATTGCTGATGGTAGCCTACAACTGGAATGGCGGGGGCCGCACGGGAAACTAGAAGTGGAAATTAAGCCTGATGTGGATTTCAGCTATTTGCTAATCAAGGGTGAAGGAAGCGAGAGAACGTTTGAGGAGAAAAACCAGGTATCATTGTCTGAGGTCTTGAATGTGGTGTCTCAGGTTTTGATTACAGAGTAAAAATTATGCTATATTATAAAATATGAGTATCGATCGCAAAGATGGAATTCCTGACACTCAAAATGGAAACTCTGCTGTTAACCATAGTTATTATATTACAATTCGTGCTGATTTTTCTAATTTTACAGCGCGAATTCCGCCTATTGCCAGAAGGTTTAGTTGTTCGATATCAACCTCAATCTTTACCGGAGAAAACAGAGCGGGATCGGGGCGTTTCAGAAAATTTATGGGACAATCCGCCGCCAGCCTCAGAAGAATTGAAATTGACTGTTGCTGAATTTAAAAGTAAGTATGATAGGAGTGAGTCGTGGGATGGAGATTTTGTGCTTTAAAAAGTTTTCCCAATTTCCAGAGAGACGGTTTTGACTGTGGAGATGAGGAAATAAATAATTATCTAAAAAATCTGGTTGAAACTGCTGATGAAGCTGGTTTTTCTAGGACTTTTTTGATGATTTCCGAATCGGGGGAGGCAAAGGTTTATGGATTTTATACTCTTAGTGCCTCGATAATTCCTGTTAAAGAGTTGCCGGATGAATACAGACAAATCCTCCCTTTTCCGGTTCCCGCCCTACTAATTGGACAATTTGCAATTGATCAGGTTTTGCAAGGGCAAGGGATAAGTCGCAAACTTTTGGCTGATGCTTATCGTCGCATTTGTTTACTATTTGAACAGGAAATTATTGGATTTCAAGCGCTGAGGGTTGATACTAGAAATGATGTGGCAAAGGAATTTTGGTTGAAGCAGGGTTTTGTGCCTTTTAAAAAGAATAAGCGTTCTCTATTTTTGCCAGTCAAGACTCTGATTAGAGAGCTAGAAATTTAGTTCTGTTTTAAGGGCGATCGCGCTTTTTCATAAAATAGGGAGAGAAAGGGCGATCGCGCTTTTTCCGCTTTAAGTATTCGGATTAGCTGTAGCCTTCGTGATGTACTGGATAATCACATCAAAATCCTTACGGATGTCTGCCAGTTGTTTTACCCAGGTATTTGAAGAAGAAATCGCTTCCTCTTCCTTCTGGCGAGCGGCTGCAATTTGCTCCTCAATCTCTCCGTAAACCTGTTGCTCAAATTCCCAGAGTTGTAATTCAATTTGATTTTCTAAGTCTTTTGCTATCGATTGAAATTGACTCGTAATATCGCGGCGGATATCAGCCATTTGCCTTTCTCGCTCATGTTCCTGTTGCATTTGTACAATATCTACTCCTACCGAAACAATTGCTAGAGCAGGCCCAAGAAATTTAGCAGCATTGCCAATGTTTTTAGCCACACCAACCGCCTGCCAAGGTTTAAACTTAAAGCCGACAAATTTTCCCACCGCTAAAACACCTTGATGTAGACCACTTCCTGCTACATCCATAGAACGTAGAAAGCCTTGTCCAGCGGTATTTGCAAAACCTCTCGTTGCCAAAGTGGTTAGCTTCACTCCGGCTGTCTCACCGATCCTTCCAAGCCAATCAACTTGGCTTTTAATTCGCTCCACATCCATACCAGAATCAGGATTTTGGGCTGATATATTTTGATTCTTATCTAGGCAAGCAACAAAACTCTTGACTAGATTACCTTCTAGCACTTCTTCAACCTCCTGCTGGATATCTTCAACTGCTACATTAACAGCTTCTTGCAGTTTTTTTTCTGCTTTTTCATAGTGTTTTTTCACATTCAATTCAGCTTGTTTATTAAGCATTTCAAAATTCTGATCGCTACCTACTGCTGCGGCAAGAGTGTTGCCTTCGCTAGCAACTCCTGAAGACATCTCTAGGGCTATATTTTTAACCTTAATTCCCAGACGATCTCGCTCCTTTCGCACTGTACGAGATAACCGTGTTAGCACCTCAAAAAAAGTAGAATCTTCGCTAGAGTTGCGAGTAAAGCTCA
The DNA here is from genome assembly GCA_026786085.1 of Microcoleus sp. CAN_BIN18. Lineage (GTDB taxonomy): Bacteria > Cyanobacteriota > Cyanobacteriia > Cyanobacteriales > Microcoleaceae > Microcoleus. Next base: position 5,537 of record JAJAYT010000340.1, read on the forward strand.
ACTGAGCATCATCAATACAGCTTAGGGCAATTCGGACTGGTGTATCAAAACGAGCAAGGGAGCCACGACGCTCTACAAACTGATTGAGAGCATCAATAAAAGTTAGAAATCTGCTGATTTCTGTCAGAAAATCATCTTTATCATCAATGCCTTCACAGTAGTCTTTGGCATCGATAAAGCAGATCGGAAATTCATCAAGACTGTAAGGCTTCAGTGCATCAGCAAGACTTTTGCGGTAGTTGGCAATTTTTTGCTCTTCTTCTCCTGCTTCATCAGACATTTTATTGATAACCAGCATCATTTTCCAGCGATAGCCTTTTTCATAGGCTAACTTCTTGAAATTCTCTGCTGTCAATGAGTCAAAGAGCATATAGGTGAGGCAAAAAACCAGCAAGTCTGATTTGTTAATGGCATCATAAGTAATCTCATCGTGATCTTGGCGGTCTGTAAAAAGTCCAGGCGTATCAATTAGCTTGATGCCGTTTCCATCATAATTGGTAGTTTTATCAGTAGCAATATCAGCATCAATGCGGATATCGCGCCGCCCGGTCATGGCAGAAATGATGGTTGATTTCCCTGCACTGTACTGCCCTACAAAAGCTACTCCTAGAATCCCCTGATCTCGATACTCTTTTAATTCATCACGCACTTTTTGGCGGATAGCTGTTAGCTCGGATGTGTTTCCCTGAGTCAGTAAGTTGTCAAACTTTACTAGCGTTTTCTTGAAATATGCACCGACATCAGCAGCTTTAAATTTTGGGTTGTTCTGAGTCATGGTAGTTTAGTCCTTTTTGGGAGATTTGAGGCTAAAGGAAATATCCTCTTGAAGGATTTGTTTAATATCCTCTAGGGATTTTAGTCCTTGAACTTTTGATTTTGTGACAATTTTTATGCTACGTCCGAAATCTCTTTCGACTCTAGCAATAGTTTGGTTGATACCTTGAACAGTTAAGGGTTCGTATTGTTCAATAGACCAGTCAATGATTCGCTTAGCATAAGCACGATTAAGATAATTAGCGTTATCGGATAAATTAATTTTTGCTTCTTCAAGCTGAGTCGCGATCGCTTCTAGCCCTGCAATCAATTCTTCAAAATAAATGTTGATGTTCGTGGTTACGGAATCAGAATACTTGCCAAAGTCTCTCTGAGCCTGCTGTAGAGTCTTTTGCCTTTGAGTGTTGAGTTGAGTTTCCAAGGAAGTTGAAATATTTAGAACAGCTTCGCGTCGCTTTTCCGCTTTGGATTTAAAAAGTCCTGTCATCATGCTAACAACAGTAGTTCCTATCCCTATAAAAATCGCAACAGGAGGGGCGAAGAACATTAAAATAGCAGAAGCTATCCCTAGAATGCCTCCACCAATTCGCATAAAATCTCGAAAATTGTTTGAATCCTGCTCGGTAAAGCTGAAATCGCTGCTGCCAAGCTGAGATATTAGCTGTAATTCATTTCCTATTTCCTCCAGATCTTTCTGAACTTCCTTATTAAAATTTTTGCTCGCCTCTTGATAAGCTATTTTTAAGCGTTCTTCAAATCGAAGTGCTTTTAATTTTTGTTCCCATCCCATCTTGATCGCAATTTCTTTAGAGTTCCAATGATCTTCTGCAAAGGATGGTATAGCATTGATAGTATCTTGAAAAATACTATCGATTTGTTGAAGTAAAGAGTCTTTAGCGTCCTTAGCTGCTTTTCGGATGTCCTTTTGGATTCCCTCGCGCTTATTTTTTAGCGTCTCTGTCAATTTCTCATAGACTAAAGCTTGTTGATTCACCCATTTATTAGGATGATCAATTGCACCTACGGTAGAACCAAGTAGAGTTTGAGAGCGACGAATTGCCCCATGATTAACCAGAGATTCACGAATTGAATCAAGAAAATCCTGCATCCGGCTTGCCTTAAAAAGCTCTTTTTTCTTCTCTTCGTGTTTTGGCTCGTGGGAAAGCTGCGCCGCCAGCAACATCACAGGAACAATATCGAAGTAGTCATTAGCATAATGTTCGTTCGCGTAGCGGCGGATACGTTGAATATGCCCACCAATACCACTTTGACCCTCCATAACAAACTCTTTATCAGGGTTCTGTAAGAAACGCTCCAACCGTCGAGTATCGCTCAGATTTTTCTTGATATTCAGCAGAATAATTAGTGGCTTGGCTTTTTCCTTCAATAATCGTAAAAAAGCAAACTCACTTTCTTGGATACTGTCATTGGTCACGACATAACAAATCACATCTGACTCGTCGATAATACTTTTAGCAATTTCTTCATCACTTTTGCCACCGGGAGCGCCAATCCCAGGAGTATCAATGATGCGAATATTCTTCCACTCGTACACCCGATTAAACCGAGTTGTGCGCTGCTTTCCTACACCGATCGCATCCCATCCATCATCTGTAACTATAGCGTGAAGAGTGCTTTTTCCCGCTTTAGTTCTACCCATAAATGTGATGCTGAAATGATTGAGAGCGCGTTCCTTGGACCGAAGCGACTCCCGTACACTCTCAATTTCTTTAATAATCTCGGCACTCAGAGAATTTCTAGTATCCTCAAGTTGCTTGGCGACTTCCTTAGCAGTGGTAGCTTGACCTTTACCACCTGTTTTATGTTTGATGTCTTCGATAGCAACTTGAATATTTTTGTCCAAATTGTTAAGTGCTGATAAAGTCCTTTTAAGTGCCAATTCTGCAAATTTGTAATCTTCATCCGCGATGACTGCACACTGACGAATCGCCTCATCATATTCTGGCCCAGTTAACAGGATTTCCCGTCGTATTTGCTCAACTTTTTGCTCACTCCCAGTGAGCTTTGCTATATTATCCACTAATTCGCGTGAAAGGAGAGAATCAGCCCCTTTAAGGAAACGCGCACATATAGAGGGTTTCTGTTGTTGGTTATGTTCGCCTACAAATCGAGTATCACTAAAGGCTCCAACTTCTGCAAACTGTCGCTGTACTTCTCCCGTTGGCCAGTTCCAAATCCCTGCTACTTGTTCCGCCATCTGGCGTTCTAATGCTGAACAGAAACCGTCAACATAGGCGATCGCCAACATTTGCGACATGGCCTCACTTTGCTGACCGGGCGACACTTTCCGAGCTAAATCCTCTACAGAAAGCTGGTTTTCATCTTGAGCCAGAATTTTTTCCATCTCCGCGAGAGTGCGTTGAGAAGCGCTGATCTGCGTTGCTAGTTCGCGTAGTGCTTTCGACTCTTCACTATGAATCTGCTGATCCGCACAGACCATGTGCGTGACTAATAGGAATGGGTAGTCTAGGTGTTCGGTGGTTCTTGAGATTAGGTCAGACATTTTAACTTATTCAATATTTGGATTTTAATTAATTTTTTGAAATGTAAAAAGCCTCTAGCCACTAAGATTGTCTGAGGATTCAAGTATTTTTTCTATTTCATCGGAATAACGGTAAGCTGTTTGCCAAAGTTTACTGATAACTGAGTCCGAACTAAAAGAAATAAGTGAGCCTTTTAATTCTGGAAATTCAGCTTGTAGAATTGCTTTGAATTGTGAATTTAAAGGTTTATGCGCTACTTTTTGTTGAAAGCATTCCTGAGAAATTTCATAATATAACATATTTTTACTTATAAGTTCACTTAAGTATGGGGAAACATTATAATCCTTGGACTTTTCAAACTTCTGAGTTGCCCATTTAGCTGGAGTTATCACACCTGCTAAATCCACATAGTTAACGCCTATGCTTAATCTAGCATTCACTTTTATAAATTCATCCAAGGCGGTATGGGCCAGATTAGTTGTTAATAATTTAGCTTCGGATTGAGCCGCCTCAATCAAAATTCTTTTTTGTTCTTCCTTCCTTAACCTTTCCTGTTCACCTTCTTCAGCCCTTTGTAAAGCTTCTAGCTGTCGCTTAGCAGCGGCAGCTTTCCCAGTCGGAGTATTTTGATACTTTACATAAGCAATACTTGCTGCAATACCTAGAATAACTGCCAAGTTAGGACTCACAAAAGTCATGAAGAATGCTATTACACTCAGGATTATAAATGCAATATTCCATTGATTGTCTGATAATAGTTTTGTTGAGGTTTCATTAAGAATTTGTATTGAGGATTGCTCCTGGCTTGTTTCTGCATACGAATTATTAGCAGAAAACCGATTTGTAGTATTCACTCCTAGATTATGGGAGGATTGACTTGCTCGTGTCACCAACTCAAACTCTCGATTCCAAGCCGGGAAATCCTCACCCACCTGCTGCCCGTAAACCTTCACAGAAGCGATGATCGCCCCCGCCTTCAAATTCGTCAACTCCCTGCGGACAATCCTAACAGCCGCTTCCTCGTCTGGAACCCGATCGCCCTCCAGCATCACCTGTAAACAACCATCTTGCAAACTCGCAGTCGCACTAATCCCCTTATTTTGCAACGGCAGATTTAACAGAGATGCGATCGCCTCCACATCGCCAAGCTTAGCCCGTTCCTTCAAACTAAGCTGATTTGACTCCGTATTTTCACTAGAACTTGCCCGCCCCTCTGTAACATCCGTAACAGGCAACTTTTGCCCCGCCACTTCAAACTCTTGACTCCACGCCGGCACCTTCGCGCCCGTCTGTCGCCCGTAAACCTTCACTTTCTCGATCGATGCAGCCCCCAAACCCGCGATCGACTTACTCACCCACGCAGCTAGGGCTTGCTGACTAGGCGCTTCTGTCGCTTCCAGCATCACCTGCAAACAACCATCCTTAAGGGAAGCTGCGGCGGTGATGCCCTTGGCTTGTAGCTGACGGTTTAGCAGAAGGGCGATCGCCTTTGCATCTCCCTGTTTCGCGAGTTCCAGAATATTCGGTTGTGTCATAACAGGTAGATACAACTAGCGCTTAGCTTAACATTTTATGACTTAAGTATAAATCTTTGCCTAATTGCCAAAAATTGTCAACCCATATAAAGTCATATTTAGTAGTTTTTTCGATCCCAACTAGGTCATAAAAAGTCATATTTAGTTGGTTGCTACTAAAAAAGTCATATTTAGTTGGGGTACAATCAGGTCAACCCCTTGCATCTGCCTGACCGATGGACTTTGAAGAAGCCTTAAAATTTACTGACCATCTAGCTTTGACTACTACGGGAAAACACCTAGATAGTCTGCAAAAAGCTATACTGCGCGGCGCTTGGGACAATCAAAAATATAAAGAAATTGCACAGGAACACCACCGTTCAGAAAAATATGTTAAAGAAGTGGGCTTCAAATTGTGGAAGCTTCTATCAGTTGCATTAGGTGAGGAACAAGTATGTAAAGCCAATTTTAGAGCTAAACTGGAAAATTTACGAGTTGGGAATGTCTCACTCGTCGGGAATGGCTGCATCCATATTGGCAACATCTCTGCTGAAAATGTGCACTCTCCAGAAGTCTCACAATCTGAAGCGCAAGACAAGGATAAATTTAACGAAAAAACAAGCGATTCCAAA
>JAJAYT010000341.1 GCA_026786085.1 Microcoleus sp. CAN_BIN18
ATACAATATAGAAAAATGTTGCAACAATTTTATTGTTGCAACATTTTTTCTAAATGGTATTAAGGAATGAGAATTAAATAACTTCCACAAATTTGTGGGATGGGCGTCCCGCCCGTCTTGAACAGGCTTTCCTGCCTGTTCCACAATAACAATTAAAACTGTAAGTTATTTAATTTGCGATCCTAAGTAGGTCATTGCGAAAAAACAATAGTATTTTGTAGGGGCGGGTTTAGCTAAGAATCTATGATACCAGCCAGTTTTTGAAGGCAAAACCCGCCCTCCCCATCTCTATAGCAGTTGACAATTGACCTGTGACAGTTGACAGTTACATAACGGGAATCAAACCATTGATGCTTGACCATAAAGAATTGGTTTAAAGCCGGAACACTTTTAGGGATAAATTAAAAAAAAATATTCATTACTCGAATCCTCGGACTTCTAGATCAAGTGCTGTCAACTGTCCACTGTCACAGGTCAACTGAATGAAGGGTATCGGCTCTATTCATTCCGGTTATTTATGTCCTCACCGATGTGGCGGTTGCTATATTTAAAATTTTGGTGTGTGAAGTGGTTTTAAATTATTTGATATTGACAAGCAGTTTACAAGCTATTGCGATCGCCCTTGCCCTCTCGCCCAGCAACTTCAGCATCGCATCGACCGCAGGCCACGCCGACCTCTCGGACATCAAACCAGGCGTTTTGGCATCGCCATCCGCCCCAAATCCTGCGCCAGATACCGCTAGCAGAGGTTTAGCAGAGGGAATTTACCTCTACGGCCAGTCTCGCCAGCCCGATGAAATTAAAAAAGAATATTTTGTATTTGAAATGCGGCAGGGTAAAGTCATCGGCGCTTTTTACCTGCCTCGGTCTGCTTTTTACTGTTTTTACGGCACTCTTGACCGGACTCAGTTAAATTTAACAGTAGTAGACAGTTACAACGACAGTCGCTCTCCCTACTCCGTAAACCTGCAACAGTATTACCAAATTTCTGTCATCAGCGAGAACGATCGGCGTATCTTAGGTATTTGCAAGGAATCTCACAAACAGCAGGTGTGGGAAAAGTAGCCCAACACTGGCAGACTAGCGTAGCGCCATCTGTCATGGTTGAAACAGCAGTAAAATTGCTGAGTTGAGAATTTCGGACGGACACCACACACACGACAAGATGAAACTGCGTCGGAAAACACTATCGATAGTTGGGATTACCATCGCTGGACTGACTGGCATTCTGTATGCCGCCTCCTCAAGCATCCTTTTGGGTAGCCTTGTCAAAGCAGAGGAACAAGAAGCCGCACAAGTTGTCAAGGGAGCTCTCAACGTGTTCGGCCAAACCGCCGATGACTTCAACTCGCGCTTTGCCGACTGGTCAGCCTGGGACGACAACTACGCTTTCATCCAAAACGGTAACAAAGAATTTATTGCCTCCAATTTGATTCCCGAAGGACTGGCTAATGTGAGAGTTAACATAGCCCTATTTGTCAATACTTCGGGCAAAATAGTTTACGGTACGGGTTTCGACAGCCAAAAGGTGAAACTAACCCCTGTTCCAGAAGCATTAAAACAGCAGATTTCTCTGGGTGCCCCGTTGTTGCAGCACCCCAACGTCAACAGCAGCCTCGCTGGTATCCTGCTGCTACCGTCAGGGCCGATACTGATTACTTCCCGACCAATTGTCACTACAAAAAACACTGGCCCGATTCGAGGCACGCTGATATTCGGGCGCAATTTAGATGCTGTGGCCATTGCCAGGATTTCTAAAATTACTCGCTTGCCTCTGATTGTACACAGCGTTAATGAGACTCAGTTACCTGCTGACTTTGTGAAAGCGCGGGAGAAACTGTCGGCAAAAAAACCGATTTTGGTGCGTCGTGTCAGCGAAGATTTGATGGCAGGTTACACTCTAATCAACGATATTTACGATCGACCCGCGCTGCTGCTGCGAGTTGATATACCCAGAGAAATCTACCGCCAAGGTCAAATTAGTTTGCTGTACCTGCTGGTGTCTGTAACGTTAGCGGGTATTGGGTTTGTCGGCTGCACTCTGCTGCTGCTAGAGTATCTGGTGCTGTCTCCCTTGAGCGGTTTGGCTTCATCAGTGAACCGTGTCAGCAGCAGCCAAGACCTCTCAATGCGGCTGCCGGTCACGGGCGAAGACGAGTTGTCCGACCTTGCCCATACTATCAATGGAATGTTGAGTGCGATCGCGATCGCCGAAAACGAACAACTAGAGGAAAAAGCCCGGTACGGAGCCGTAGTCGAGCAAGCTACAGATTGTATATTCCTGTGGGACGCTCAAACCAAACGCCTTTTAGAAGCCAATACAGCATTTAGAAACCTGCTCGATTACAGCCTGGAAGCAATATCGCAACTGACTATTTACGATATCACCGCTCACTCTCAAGACCTAATTGACAGCAATATCGAGTTGCTGCTGGCAAACAAACAATTCAGAATTGGCGAAGTTCTATACCTGCGACGAGACGGTTCCTGCGTAGACGTAGAAGTAAGCGCCAGCGTGATTTCCTACGGCGGCCGCGAGATTATTTGCACTGTTGTCCGCGACATCACCGAGCGCAAGCAAGCCGAAGCCGAACTGCGAGCCTCCGAAGAACGCTACAGACTTTTGTTTAAAAACAACCCCCATCCGATGTGGGTTTACGACTTAGAAACTCTCGAATTTATCGCCGTCAATGAGGCTGCTATCCACCACTACGGCTACACTCGCGACGAATTTCTCAACATGACCGTTGCGGACATTCGTCCATCCCAATATCTGCCTAAATTGCTAGAAAATATATCCCAAGTAGATGTCAGTATTGATTTTGCAGGTGTGTGGCAGCACCAGAAAAAAGACGGCACAATTATTGAAGTAGAAATTACTTCTTATACCATGATTTTTGATAGCAGAAATGCTGAATTAGTCATGGCTCACGACGTAACCGACCGCTTGCAAGCCGAGGCAGAACTGTACAAAGCAAAGGAAGCCGCAGAAGCAGCTAGTTTAGCGAAAAGTCAGTTTTTAGCTAACATGAGCCACGAACTGCGAACACCCCTGAATGCGATTATCGGTTACAGCGAAATTCTGCAAGAAGATGCTTTAGATTTTGGCGAAGACGATTTTGTGGAGGATTTGCAGAGAATTCATAGTTCAGGGCAGCATTTACTAACATTAATTAATGATATTCTGGACTTGTCGAAGATTGAAGCCGGTCATGCAGAACTTGAATTAGCAACCTTTGATGTATCGGAGGTAGTTCAAGATGTAGCCAGAACTGTTGAACCGCTATTTTTCCGAAACACCAATCGCCTGAATGTGGAGTGTCCTCCTAATATTGGTGAATTGCATTCCGATAAAATTAAGTTTACTCAAATTTTGTTTAACTTGCTCAGCAATGCAGCTAAGTTTACTCAAAAAGGGACAATTACGCTTAGCGTTGAAAGAATTAAAAATGATGAAAATAGTGGGGATTCTGAACAATTAATTTTTAAGTGTATTGATACGGGGATTGGGATGACTCCTGAACAGCTACAAAAGTTATTTCAACCTTTTACGCAAGCTGATGCTTCGACTACCCGCAAGTACGGAGGTACAGGTTTGGGTTTGGCAATAGCGCAGAAATACTCTGAGATGTTGGGGGGAGAAATTACTGTGAGTAGTGAGATTGGGAAGGGTTCAACTTTTACTCTAATGTTGCCAGCATAGCTATTTCCCTCGAACTGCTATATCATGTCATATTATATCCTGTCGGTTACTAGACAAGATTGCAAAAATGACTAGGACGGGCAAGATGCCAGTTCCACAAAAAACATTTTTTCTTGTGGTACAGGCATCTTGCCTGGTACAAAATTTGATTAAAATGACTTTTGCAAGAGGTCTACTATAACAAAAACGGTTCGTAGTGGGGGGGTGGGGGGGCGCGAAAATTTGGGGGGGTGTGCGGCCCACGCCACCAAAAATAAATAAAAAAAACCCAT
>JAJAYT010000342.1 GCA_026786085.1 Microcoleus sp. CAN_BIN18
ATCCCGAATCATTATGCTAATCAAATCGCTGTCAATGAAATCAGTATCGAAATTTTCAATGATTTTGACTCTAACGATCTCCCTCGTTCTTGGTGGGGCAAATCTAGCCAAAGCCGAATCGCGCGATCGAGCGATTGATAGATTAACAGATTTCTTATTCTACAAGGTTAATCCTCAATTAAACAATCGCAAACTGCAATCGGGCGATCGCGAATATGTCCGTCAATGGCAAAAATTACGCGAGGCGATCGAGCCGCGAGTCAAATCGGTACAAGAAGTGTGCTATCGTCCTGAACCAGGAGAGACAGGATGGGAATTTACCACAATTGACGGCGAAACTTACGAGCAGACTTACGATCGCCTTGCAGATACAATTTTTTATAGTCGTCATCCTCAACGGACTGGACAGATAATTCCTAAAAGCGATCAAATCAGCATCAGTGAATGGTCAGCAATTCGACAGTATATGTATATTTCTAATTGTGGAATATGAAAGGCGATTGGATTACTATGCTAATTAAATCTCTGTTAATAAACATCTCTAATAATTGTGAAAAAGGCAGGAAAGCCTGTTCAAAGCTGGCAATTTTTCTATGTCTAATGAAGCCATTCTCGAATTTTTCAGCGGTGTGTGCGTTGGCTTTTGTACTTGCGATCGGCAGTGCAAATCTAGACAGTGCTAAAGCGCGGGATTTAGAATCGCGGACTCAAGCTGTGGATCGGTTTGCGGATTGGTTTTTCTACAAGGTTAATCCTCAATTGGGAGGTCAAAAATTGCGATCGGACGATTCTCCTGTCTACATCCGCGAATGGAATATTATTCGCAGTACAGTCGATCGCGAAATGATTGCTACACCCGGAGATTGCGTCGGTGATGCTTTCTGGGACTTCGATGCTGGTTCTCATGGGCGATCGCTCGATCGCATTGCAGATACAATTTGGACTATCCGCGATCCATCGGGTGACAAAACTCGTGCAGATGTTTCTAAACAACAATGGAAGAAGCTGCGTAACTCAATAATTAGAGAGCATTTTTGCTATTAATGTACAACATTTATCGCCAGAAAATGAACTATAAATAAAAATATTAGTCTGAGTTATAAATATTTTCAATATGTACAATATACACTATAAATCGTATATAATTTAGTCAAAAGACAATCGCAACATTTTATAGCAAAACAAAAGGATAAAAAAATGGGCAGAGTCACCGCAACAATAACCGTCACCAACGAAGTAGACAAGATGCTAGCAGAAAGAGGGTTCATCCCCGCAGATCAAATACGCTCTATCACCATCGATAACGTCTTAGTCGATACAGGAGCAACTCGACTCTGTTTGCCCGCAGATATTATCGCTCAATTAAGTTTAACTCTAGTTGGTGAAATCCAAGGAAATACAGCAATAGGATCGAGACAATTTCGTCTGTTCAAAAATGTTGGCCTTGCCGTAGCTGGACGAGAGGGAAGGTATGATTGTGTAGAACTTCCCGCAGGAGAAGAACCTTTACTCGGCTTAATTCCCCTCGAAGACTTGGGTTTAGAACCGGACTTGAGAAATCAGCGGTTGATTGTTTTGCCGGCAGAGGGAATGCAAAGTTATATTCGGGTGTAAAATCCAGACAATTTCCATCTCTTAGTCCGCAGAGGCGGACTTCGTTTGACCAGAAGCGATTTCAATCGCCGAATAATCTAGGAGTTAGCTAAAATGTCAGTCACTACTCATCAATTAATTCAGTGGAAACAACAAGGACGACCAATTGTGGCGCTGACGGCCTATGATTATGCGATCGCCCAACTAATCGACCAAGCAGGCACTGACATCATCCTAGTCGGCGATTCCCTGGCGATGACAGTCTTAGGCTACGAGACAACACTGCCCCTCACCCTCGATGAAATGCTGCACCACGCTAAAGCAGTGCGTCGCGGAGTCAAACAAGCATTGATTGTTGTCGATTTGCCGTTTTTGACCTACCAAGAAAGTCCCCAGCAAGCCATGCACTCGGCCGGAAGAGTTTTGAAAGAAACGGGCGCTCAAGCTGTAAAATTGGAAGGCGGATATCCAGCAATGGCTGCCACTGTTTCGCAGCTAACATCCGCCGGAATTCCGGTGATGGGTCACGTCGGTTTAACTCCGCAGTCGGTACACCAACTCGGTTACAAAAAACAAGGCAAAACAGCCGAATCTGCCGATCGCATCATAGCAGAGTCGATCGCACTTCAAGAAGCCGGTGTTTTTGCGATCGTCCTAGAACACATTCCCGCAGACTTAGCCGCTCAAATTACCCAAAAATTAACTATTCCCACTATTGGTATCGGCGCGGGGCCACACTGCGACGGACAAGTTTTAGTAACTTCCGATTTGTTGGGACTTTCCGAAAAACAGCCACCTTTTGCTAAAGCTTATGTCAATTTGCGAGCAACAATTACTCAAGCTGTGAAAGATTATTCCCTAGAAGTTAGAGAAGGCAAATTCCCAAATTAGACACAGGGAAATTTCAGGCGATCGCATTTTGTCCAGGATACGTCCGAGGACTAAAGTTATGGCAAAGTTGAGCGATTGTTGGACTGCCAAAACCTCTGGCTGGTGACAATATTTTTAGCGGTTTAGAATTGGTATTTTGAAGGGATTGTCGCCGAAATATTATGATGTGCAGGTAATTATGGTGCAAAAGCCGATGGCTTTGGGTTTTAAAACTGGGGAAATTTCCCAGTTTAAGCCGGATTTGGGATTATTCAAAAATTGCCCCATCTAAGCAAGTTTTTCTTAAGTCTACTCTCTCTAAATTTGCGCCTCTTAAATCGGCACCATTTAAGTTAGCATTACTTAAATTTGTATTTGTAAAATCTGCACCTCTAAGATTAGCATTAGATAAATTTGCGCCAGCTAAATTAGCCCGAACTAAGTACGATCGGCTCAAATTGCTGCAACTCAAATTTGCTGCTGGCATCTCTGCTGCTGCTAAGTTTGCTCGACTTAAATTAGCTCCGCTGAGGTTAGCTAAATTCAATTTAGCATAACTCAAATCAATGTTTTCTAAGCAAAGTTCACCTAATTGGGCGCATCTCAAGTTAGCATTAACAAAAAATCTGTCTCCAGTGGCATAACGACGAAGCAATTCGTCAACTGTCAGCCGAATTAAAACTGCTTCGCTAGTATTTTGGTAGCACCACGATGTCTCTAGTAAACCAGCGGCTGTTTCAATTGCTACTTTGTCGGATTTGGGGATAACCAAACTATTGCATCCATCCCACTCACCGTTGAGCATAAATGCCATCTCTGAAGCTGCTGCAATTGAGTCGCATAGCAATACGGTTCCTGGTTTTGGTGGTAGCCAGTTGACTAAGGCGATCGAATTCGTGTTTTTCATCAGAAAAATGGGTAGAAACCCCGTCCTTCTAGGACGGCTTTATTATTGTTTTGGATTTACTACCGCCTTGGGATTGGTTGGTTCGGTGTGCTTTTGTACTGCACTTTCAACGGGACAGTTACCGTTTCAAATCTCCCAATCCTGTACGCATAGTATTTTGCTCAATTGAGCCTCCCATTTCTGGGGTAATGTTAGCTTTAAATCGAAGCGAACGACAATGTTTCGAGAGCTTGTTAGACCTGCAACACTGTAAAGAGTGACCTTAGAACTGTTTAATTGCAGATGACAGAGCAGGGGACTAGCTACGCATCCACAGGGTGTCGTGACTCTCAAAACGTAGGCAATTAAGCCTTAGTCTGGTCAGTACGGCTTGCCAGATTTCTCTTGCAAGCCCTGTGTCTTTAGACCGGGGTTACTGACGGTTGATTCAGGGTTTGTTGGTCTTTCTTAATTATAGGTAAAGTTATTGAGAACAGTATGCACAAGTTCGCTGCGGCTTCGGAGGATGAATTAATTGTGTTTGGTGCCGCCAAACCTGGATATCGTGATGCAGAAATTGCTCGGTGGGTTGAGTTTATGCAGGGAAATAATATAAAACAAGTTTGCTGCTTGCTTCCTGAGTCCCAACTCATCCGGTACAGAGACTTACTGGGAACCTATCGGAACATCTTCGGGTGCAAGAGAGTTTGCTGGGCACCGATTGCAGATTTTGAATTGGGTAAGGGGGATATTTTAGTCGATCGCATATTACCATTTTTGGCATCTGCAAGTCGATCGGGCGATCGGGTAGTAGTTCACTGTTCCGGCGGGATTGGGCGCACAGGACACGTCTTGGCTGCTTGGTTGGTTAGCGGGCGGGGTTTTTCTAACCAAAAGGCGATCGCAGCCGTCAAGAAAACTGGGAGAAATCCCTATGAAGCCGTATTTGCTGCTTTGTTTAAAGGTCGAAATCCGTGGAAAGTTGCAGCAGAATTTGATACTTTATTAGATGATTGCCGTCGTGCTTTTGAGAAAGACCTATTGTAATAGATAAATCTTCTTTCTAAGCAATACAGGTAAGGACAAAACAATGTTGTGTCCCTACGGAATTTTGACAAATCTTGCTGTGAGACAGTCACCAGCCATCAAATAAGGACACAACAATGTTGTGTCCCTACGGAGTTTTGACAAATCTTGCTTTGAGAAAGTTATCAGCCATTAGTTATTAATCAACTATTAACTAACAACTAACAACTAACAACTAACAACTAATAACTAATCAGTCGCACTAACGTGGTCTATGCGTTCTAATTGCCAGAGAATTTGGTTCCCCTCGCGGCGCACCCGCGAAACTACCCAATTGCGCCAAACCCAGTTGTCTCCGCGACTGGTGACAGCGCTGGCATTTACATCCATCAAATCAGCCAGTTCAGAACTGGTGATCAAGTAGCCTTTGGTGGCCACTTCATCGGCTGTGTGCAAAGTTTCTATCAGGTTGCGGAGTTCCTGAACCCTCACTTCGCGGGGCAAGTTCTCCAGGGTATCGGCAGTTGAATCCATCATGGTAGAGTTGGCGATCGGAAGGTCAGAAGTTATGACATAGGATTCTATCGTTTTGTTACCAGTTGCGTCCGTTTCTGCCAAAACAATTGTGTTTTCCAATTGTAGGGGCGGTGCCCCCTGGCCCGCCCGTTCCCCGTCTGCTGTTGGTTTCTGCTGTTGCAGTTGAGGGGTGAGATTGTGAGAGAATTTGCGGGCGATTTCATCGCATCTCTCGTTGTAGAAGTCGCCGGAGTGGCCGCGGACGTGTTCCCAGTTGACTTGCCGGGAATTGAGCTTGTCTAGCAGGTGCCAGAGGTCTTGGTTGACGACATCTTTGCCCGCCGAGGTTTTCCAGCCTTTGTTTTTCCACCCTTGAATCCATTTGGTGATGCCGTTTTTAACGTATTCGCTGTCCGTGTAAAGGGTGACTGGTTCGGTTTGACCGGAATTGGCAAAAAATTCTAATGCAGCGACGGCAGCCTGCATTTCCATGCGGTTGTTGGTGGTTTGAGGGTCTGCACCTCCGAGTTCGTGACAGTTGCCGTCGGCGAAACAAACTACTGAACCCCAGCCGCCCGGGCCTGGGTTGCCGGAACAAGCGCCGTCTGTGTACAAGCTTTTGATGGTGAGAGTTGTCATGAGGGAATTAATTTGTCATTTAGAGGTTAAGTTGTTTGCGGGTGCGATAATTGAGGGGAATTGCGATCGACTATAGCTGCTATGAAAAATGCCAACTTAAAAATTAAAAACGTCGGAGTATTTGTTTGTCCGTTTTATTTTTTATTTTTTAATAATTTCGCGCAAGCACAGCCCATAGTCCCGGCTGCTGACGGTACTGGCACTGCTGTCACCCGCACCGGCAACCGCTACGATATCACAGGCGGCAGTTTGTCGGGAGATGGGGCGAATCTTTTTCATAGTTTTGGGCAATTCGGCTTAAATCAAGGTCAAATTGCTAATTTTCTGACTAATTCGGCTATTCAAAATATATTAGCTCGCATTTCTGGCGGGAACCCTTCGCTAATTAACGGTTTAATTACTGTCACGGGCGGCAATTCTCATCTGTTTTTAATTAATCCTGCGGGGATGGTGTTTGGCCCGAATGCGAGTTTAAATGTGCCGGGGGCTTTTACTGCAACTACTGCTAATAGTGTTGGTTTTGGTTCTAATTGGTTTAATGCGGCGGGTACAAATAATTTTAGCCAGTTAGTTGGCACGCCAAATGCTTTTTATTTTGGTACGGCTCAACCGGGAAGTATTGTTAATGCTGGCAATTTGGCTGTGACTCCGGGGCAGAGTTTGAGTTTGCTGGGCGGTACGGTTGTTAGTACGGGGCAGTTGTCGGCACCGGGCGGGCAGATTACTGTTGCTGCTGTTCCGGGCGAGAATGTTTTGCGGATTAGTCAACCTGGGCATTTGTTGAGTTTGGAAATAGCAACGGGTGGGAATTTGGGGAATTCTCAACAAAGTTTAAATCCTGTTTCTTTGCCGCAGTTGCTGACAGGTACGGGGCAAAATCAGGCCGCTGGTGTTGCGGTTGCTGCTGATGGTAGTGTGCGGCTTGTGGGTTCTGGTTTGCAGGTGAATTCTGGGGATGTGGCGATTGCTGCTGGGAATATGTCGCTGCTTCCGCAGGTGAATGCGGGTAGTGCGAATTTATGGGCTGCGGGAAATCTCACGTTAGCGGGGGCTAGGCTGCAAACTGCGGGGGATTTGAACTTGCTGGCACGGGATGCGGTGCGGGTTCGAGACAGCGTGCAGAATCCGTTTTTGGCGCGGGCTGGGGGGAATTTAGAGATTAGGGCCGATCGCGCGATCGACATTCTCACCTTAAACGCCACGGGCGGCTTGTCTCTTCCCGCACAATTCCAAAGCGGCGGCAATTTGAGTTTAGTCAGCAACGGCGTGATTTCGGGGGATACTCACTTTGCTTCGAGGGGCAATTTTTCGGTGCGCAATCTGTCGGGAATGCCGGGAAATTTTGTGAGTTTATTTGACCCGATTATCAGTTCGGAAGGTGATGTTTTCTTTGGAGATTATACCGGGGTTTCGCTGAAAGTGGAGGCGAGGGGAAGCATTGTTGGTGAGGATATTACAATTACTGGCCTGATGTTTCATTGGGTACTGAAAATGCGAGTTCCGATCCGGATATTCGTATTTTAACCAGCAGTCCGGCCTTAATTCTGCGGGCGGGAGTCCTAAATCTGGCAAATCCCGTTAATATTTCTACTGAGGATGCAGTTTTCAGTTCGGAGTCGGTTTTTACCCGAAATTTGATTTCTGTTGAAAATATTTCTGCTGGCGGGCCGGTGATTTTGTCAGCAGCGGGAGATGTGGCAACTAGAGATATTAACGGCGGTCAAATTAGTCTCGAAAGCAGGGAAGGGGCTGTGATAGTTGGGGGTAGATTAACGTCTGGTTCGACGATTAATATTCAAGCTGTCAACAATATTATCTTGACAAATGACATCACTCGTGGTGATATTAACGGCAATCTTACTGTGAATACGACTGGGGGTAATATCGTCACGGGTGCGATCGACACTGGGATAAATGGGGCGATCGCACTTACAGCAGCCGGCAATGTGAATTTTGGGACTTTACAGGGTTCTCAAGTGAATGTTACCAGTAACTCCGGCGCTCTGGGAGTGTTGACCGATCCGAATACAATTGTCCCGAATAAAACACCCGTCAACGTTACAGCCACCGAGAATCTCACTTTGGCAGCTTCGGGCGACTTAACCGTGGGGGATCTCAGGGGTGCGACTGTCAGCGCTACCAGCCGCAACGGAAGTGTCGTTACGGGTGCGATCGCAAGTACGGGGGGAGATGTGAGAATTTTAGCTGGACAGGAAATTATCAGCAGAGCCCCAATCACGGTTAATCCGGCTGCGGCAAATCCAGTTAATCCTACCATTCCCACAGTCAATCTGGACGCTCAAACTAATATTAACGTGGCCTCGGTTAATGCTCCGACTGCTACTATTGCTTTGAGAGCAACCAACACTTTAACTGCCGGAATTTTGCAGGGAGGAGCCATTGATGTTTCCAGCACCACGGGGAATATTACAACAGCTAATACTGCATCAACCGGAAATATTAATGTCAGGGCTGCGGGGAATGTAAATTCAGGACCTTTGCAGGGAGTTGCTATTGATGTTAATAGCCGCCGGGGAGATGTCAGCACTGGGAATATAAATGCTGCGGAAGTTGTGGGAATTTTAGCGGGAGGGCAAATCAGAACTGGGGCGATTAAGGTTAATGTTTTGGGGCGCGATCGTACTTCTACGGTAAATATTAACGCTCAAAATGATATTAGGATTGTATCGGTCAATGCTCCGGGCGGTACGGTGAATATCGGGACTCCGGGTTTAGTGCGAGTGACTGGTACTTTTGACCAAAATGGCACTCCTGTTAGCATCTCAACGCTTGGCGGTAATCAGCCCGGATCGGTTGTGATTCGTGATGGTGGCCGCGACAGAAACCCGCCGATACCTTTCGTGGAAGGAGATGCGACGACTAATGGGAGTGCTGGGGCGATAGGTAGCACAATTCCACCAACTCCACCAACTCCACCGACTCCACCGGGTACAAATCCGCCACCACCATCGCCAAGCGATAGATTTCCAAGTGATAGAGGGCGGGTTTTTCCCGATCGCAACCAACCCTTGACCCCCGAACAGCAGCAGAACCAAAATAGTATATCGCGAGATATAGGAAAACCCGGAGAAAGGATGCCGCCGGAAAGAATGCAATCTCCGAGAGGAATGAGAAATTTAATCGGTTCCAATCTCAGAGAACCAATCTTTCAATCACCATTTCGCAGCGAGATCGGCAGGAACTTGGAGGCCGGCAACATATCGGCAGCTTTGTCTCTGCTGGACAAATCTTTTAGCCAAGAATTCCAGGAATATTTCGGTCTAAACACCACCGACGAGTTGCTATCCCCAGACGAAATCAAGAAAAAGTTAGTATCCGTGGGTGCAGAAACGGGCACGAAACCCAGCTTAATTTATCTGTTTTCGCGATCGGACAAATTAGATTTAATGTTAGTAGATTCTTGCGGTGCAGTGGTGCACAAAACGGTACCGCAAGCGAACCGGGAAGAGTTGCTGAAAGTTGTAACTACATTCAGAAATGAGATTACTAAGCCAGGGGTGCGGGCTACTACGAGTTATCTGCCATCTGCCCAACAGCTTTATAAATGGATGGTTGAGCCTTTGGAGGACAATTTGACAAAGTGCGAAACCGACACTATTTCCTTTGTTGTCGATCGGGGTTTGAGAGGAATGCCCTTTGCTGCTTTGCACGATGGAAAGCAATTTTTGGTCGAAAAGTACAATCTCAGCTTGATGCCGAGTATTAACTTAACAGATATTCGCTACGTGGATATCAGAAAATCTGAAGTTTTAGCAATGGGTGCATCGACATTTTCGGAGTTGAATCCTTTACCTGCGGTTCCGGCGGAAATAGCAGCTATTTCGCGAGAGTGGCCTGGAGTTAGTTTTCTGAATGAGGGTTTCACTTTGGAGAATTTGAAACGACAGCATCAAAGCCGGCCTTTTGGAATTATTCACTTAGCTACTCACGGCGAATTTCGTCCGGGGGCGCCGAGTAATTCTTTTATTCAGTTGTGGGATAGCCGGCTGCGACTGAATCAATTGCCTGATTTGAGCTTGAATAATCCGCAGGTGAATCTATTAGTTTTAAGCGCTTGTCGGACTGCGGTGGGTGATGAAAGTGCGGAGTTGGGTTTTGGAGGTTTGGCGCTGCAAGCTGGGGTGCAAACGGCTTTGGGAAGTTTGTGGTATGTTTCGGATGAGGGTACTTTGGGATTGATGAATGAGTTTTATCAGCATTTGAAGACTGCGCCAGTTAAGGCGGCAGCGCTGCGACAAGCGCAAATTGCGATGTTGCGGGGTGATGTGCGTTTGGAGGGCGGTAAGTTGCGGGGTTCGAGTCGGGGTGAGGTGGATTTGCCGCAATCTTTGCAGGGGTTTGCTGATTTGAAGTTCTCGCATCCTTATTATTGGTCGGCTTTTGTGATGATTGGGAGTCCGTGGTAATTGGTC
Source organism: Microcoleus sp. CAN_BIN18 (assembly GCA_026786085.1). Taxonomy (GTDB): domain Bacteria; phylum Cyanobacteriota; class Cyanobacteriia; order Cyanobacteriales; family Microcoleaceae; genus Microcoleus. The sequence continues at coordinate 9,964 of JAJAYT010000342.1, forward strand.
ATTAGTCATTAGTCATTAGTCATTGGTCATCAGTCATTAGCCGGTGCGATCGATCTTTTGACCTATTTTTTGGGTTTAGTCACGCACCAAGTGATGCCGGCTGCGAAAAGGGCGATCGCGCAACTCAACAAAGACGAGAATAGAAATGGATGTCACAAGATTAAAGGTGCGGGACGTGATAACACTTGTCCAAGGATTGCTATATTGTCAAGCCTTCAAATCAGAAAACCAAATAGAAACCTCAGCATCGGGATTTTCTGGTAGCCGAGTCCATCCCGTCGATTGGGCAAATCTCTGCTTGACTAGCGCCAGTTGATTTTCATTTTTCTCCAAAGCCTTGGACACAACAAGTATGACTCTCAAATCTTGCGCTGTTGTAATTTTACCCTGAGCTTCTTCACCGTCAACTATTGGGAGTGTGAGAATTCTGTGTCTCGTTTCCAGCCACGAACCAAAACGCAATTCATCGGTATCTTTAGTTAAAACCACAACATCTTTAGGTGATTTAACAGCAGAGTTCATCTGACTAACTACCGATTTAACATTCACTTTCGACAAGATATCGACATAGAGAAAATTCTCTGTTGTTACGTAATTCTTCCGCAAGATTATAGCCTCAGTCCAATCAGCTATATAATTGAGCGGGGGTAGCAATACAAAGAATATCAATACAATAGACAATACAATTTTTGACAGGAGAGATTTTTCATGATTTGAAATCCAGTAAAGGTAGGAAGAAATAACAAAGAAGACAGTAAGTATAAAGAAAGGATTGCTATAACGACCGATGCCTGCCATCAAGAGATTTATTCCAGTTTTATAAGATATATATGCAATGAATATAAAAGGAATCGCGGAAAGGCAGCCCCAAAGAATAATAAGTTTTTTATTGTATATATTTTTGCGAACACAGTCTACAACAAACCAAGAAGCTGCTAAGCTTCCTGCCAGACCTACAACTATTTTAAAAGTTTCTGTTTTCTGTGAAATATCTAAGGTAAATAACTGTTTAACAATTTTGCTTGTAAACGTCAATAGCCTGCCTTGAGTAAAGATTTCTGAATTGAATAGACCTAAACCGGGAGCTGCTATTAGACTTAATAAAAAACGAATTCCTCTTGTAGAAGGGGATGCCACAGAAATAGCAGCTTGAAATTGGTCTACGGCACTATTGACTCCAGAAAGTGAATGGTGGATAGCACTCAGACCAATTACGGGTAACAAGGTGAATATCGTACAAACTGTTAACAGGATAAAACGGTTTTTCAAGGTATATTGTTTGCTGAAAAACCATAAAAATACAGCTAGATATGCGAGAATTCCTAGAGACACTAAAAAAGCAGAGTATTTTAACCAGTAAACTCCTCCTAAAAGTAGACCTAGTAGAGCTGCATGAACTAGAAAGCGACTGTCAAATTTATTACCTGAGTCTAAAATTGAGCAAAGATACATTGCGTACAGTAATACCCAAGGCATGACTGCCCAAGGAATCACATCTCCTGCTGTACAAACCAATAATGAGCCAATTTCTATATAATAGATAGATAACAGTACAGCTATAATTATTTTAATTTTCTGGTCTGAGGTGAGAGTATCTATTACCTTGATCCACCCCAAACCGCCTGAAATAAACAAAAAGTATGCGGTTGTTCTGACTGCTATTCCTAAAGGCAAGCCGAGGGCGATTAAAGGTAAAAATGCGAAGGTAACGCCGGGAGCGTGCCAGACTATCCAGGTTTGTATATCTTGGGATATATCTTTGGGATTTACGGTGACAACTGAGTTGATTAAACTAGATTCTCCGCTCAACCACTGGGAAATTCCTTTAATTTGAGGGATGGGATCGTACTCTATTCGGTAAGGAAATACTGAGGCGATCGAAAAAAAAACAGTGACAATAAATAGAAATATTAAATATGGCGCTAATTGCTGATAACGAGAATTTGTTAAATTCATATTACAGTTTTAGTTAGGGAAATTATAAAGTATAAGTTAATACGGTTGACTGAAGAATAATCTGAATTGCAAAAAATGCCTGTATTGCCTATAAAATCGTAAGATGAAGTTCATCAAAAAACGTTAAGTCAATTGTATTGAACTATAAGTCATCTGTCTAAAAACTGGTGATAAATGTGATGTTTCTTAATAATTATTGAAATTTTGGCTGGTAGGTATGTTCGCCAGCAACAGGTGGGAGTGTTGGGTGGGGCGATCGCACTGGTTGTGGATCGATCGCCCGAGATCGCACTTTTGATCTATTTTTTCGGTTTTGTGCGCCACCAGGTGATGCTGGCTGCGAAAAGGGCGATCGCGCAACTCAATAAAAATGAGAATGCAAAGGGATGCAGGTGCATCACAACTGGGATTTGATGGTTTTGGACTGTCTCGAAGAGTTTGTCTGTACCGCTGGATGCTGCGATGCCGCCTGCTGCTAAACCTACACCGATCGCCTGTACGGTGCTTTCTAGGCGATCGTCCCGGTCTTTCTCTTCTTCCTCGCTGTTGCGGAGTGCGATCTGGTTTGTGCGATCGTTCCTGGCTTGTTCTATTTCTACTATGCCGCGAATTGAGGCGATCGCCTGGTCGATTAAGTCTGTCCCGTGGCGGAAGTATCCTAAATCTCCTGCGATTTGCGATCGGAAATAAGGAGCAGTTTTTCTACTGAAATTATTTAATATAGATAGTTCTTCCTTATCGCTTTCAACTGTACCATAGATTTGCTCTAATTTTTCATTATAATTGTTAAGATTTGGGGAAATCACGGGCAAATGAAAACCGCGCGGTTTCAACCACCCGGTTTATTTACGGAGGAGTTGGCGCTGACTTAGGATGTTTTCCGGCATAGTAAACAAGCACTTTGCGTTTGTCTTCATCCGGTACATAAAATACTCGGTCTGAACTTGTTACTTCATATTCCCACGCACCTTGATAAAGTTTGCCTTTTAACGGAAAAACTCTCTTCGGTTTTCTCGTCATCGGGCTAGTACATAAATCCTGATAGCAGCGACGAGTATTCTCAGGAGCACGTAACAATAAAGCTTCCCAATCCCGGTTAGCCAGTCGGTTTTTCGCTGCTACTAACCAGGGAAATTCAGGCAATTGCGCGATAATTTCGGCTGCATTTTCTTTGGTAGATACTGGTGTTGGGGGTGCTGTCAGTGCTTCTTCAGGCGGGATTACCAACTCAGAAATCACAGGTACATGTGCGGAAAGTTCTTCAGAAGAAACCCCACTTTCAGAATCATCTGGAGTGGGTAGAGTGTGCGTCATAACTGAGTCGATTCAGTAGTGCTTTCTATTTGAGGCGCTGTCAGCAAAACTTCGTCAATTTCATCGCTAAAAGCTGCTGCAAGTTCCGGGCTAGAAATTGCTTTAGCGCTTTCATGCCATTCATGAATTACAATCTCAATCAGACTCCACGCCCCAGGTTCCGATTCAGCAAGTCGGTAAGTTTTTTCTAATTCAGCAATCAATTCGCACAGTTCATCTGAGTCAAATACTGTCAGCCACTGATAGGGATGTTCAGAACTAATCGCTTCTCCCAATCGCAGCCGGTAAGCAGCCGCCGTCACCTCAAATACAGTCAAAGAAAGCGTCGCAGCTTTTACCCACAGCGCCATCTCTTCCCGGCGCAGCAAAGCAAAATGCTGGTCATTGCGAGTGATAGTGACAGGGTGCTCCATCGCCAAATCTAGAACTCGATTCGGTTGCTGGTTCAATTCCGTTGCGGTAATTAATTCATCGCCGTAAACAAGGCGCGAAGATTCACTTAGCATGGCTTTTGCGCCTCCATAACTCAGCTTGTCAATTTATGTACATAGTATAGTCTAAATGCACAAAGGGCGATCCCCCCTAACCCCCCTTAAGAAGGGGGGGGACAGGAGTGTTATCAAAGTCTCTCTTTTTAAGGAGATATTGGAGCGCTCTCAAAGTCCCCCTTCTTAAGGGGGATTTAGGGGGATCTAGACTGGACTTTAAGCGAGATTCTTAGCGGCGAGAAATATCCCAACATTCTCGCACAATCTCCCAATCTTCCTGAGTATGAATCACCAAAACCCGCACCGCAGAATCCACCGCCGCAATATCATCATCAACCGGCGAATTCAAATTCTTATCCCCATCCAACCTTAACCCAATAAACCCAAAAACCTCGCAAACAGCAGCCCTGACAACAGCCGAATTTTCCCCAACACCCGCAGTAAAAATCAAAGCATCCAACCCGCCCAAACTCGCCAACATCGCCCCGATACCAGCCCGCAAACGGTGCACGTAAATATCCAAAGCAAGTTGAGCCCGAGAATTGCCATCCTTAATCGCCTCCCCAACCTGCCGCATATCGCTAGAAACCCCAGAAATCCCTTTCAAACCAGAATTCCGATTCAGAATATTATCTAGTTCCTCAGCAGTACAATCCGATCGCCTTAACAGATGAATTATGATACCAGGATCGATCGCACCCGATCGACTCCCCATCATCAAACCATCCAAAGGAGTAAAACCCATCGTAGTGTCAACACTCCGGCCACCGCGAACCGCCGCCAGAGAGCACCCGTTGCCCAAATGACAGCTAATCAGCCGCAAATCAGCAAAATCGCGGTTCAGAATTTCAGCCGCCCTGCGAGTGCAATATTGATGGCTAATGCCGTGAAAACCGTAGCGGCGAATCCCGTTTTCCAGCCATTCGTAGGGGCCCGGATAAACAAACGCAGCCGGCGGCAAATCCGCGTGAAAAGCAGTATCAAAAACTGCAACTTGTGGCACATTACCGAGGATTTTCTCAATGGTTTCGATACCTTCCAAGTTAACCGGATTGTGGACGGGCGCGAACAGAGATAAATGGTCGATTGCCTCTTTTACTTCCGGCGAAATCAGCGTACTTTGCTGATACTTTTGCCCGCCGTGAACCACGCGGTGGCCGACAATATCAATCTCGTTTAAACTATTAATAACTTGAGTTTCACCCTGCCACAGAGTCTCTAGCATCCGAGAAATTGCTTCGGCGCGAGAATCTGAGGCGAATTCTTCCTCAAGCGTATGGCCCGCAGCAGTTTTGACTTGCAACTCCCCCGCACCTTCGCGCTGAGTCCAGTCTATTTTTGCTTCCCAGAGAGGTTGTGGCGGGCGATCGGGAAGCGTGTCATTTAGTTCGTATAAGCAGCTTTTTTGACTGCTAGAACCTGCGTTTAAAACTAATATTTTCATAATAGCAGAAGGAAGTTCGGCTTCCGTTCGGTGTACGGGATTTAACGGATTTAACGGATGGATGTTGAGCCTAAGTACCGGGCAAATTGCGGAGATTTTCATCTAAGTGCGATCGATCGCCCAAAACCTCCAGCATAGGCCCGCGGACATCAAACTTGACAATACTAATAGAAGCTGCTAAACAGGCAATACGATTACGATAACTTCCCAAATCTATCCCCAACAAACTGCACAGAATAATCCGAATAGTCGCCTTGTGCGAAACCACCAAAACATTACCAGTCTTGTACTTTTCATGAATTTCTGCGATAACTAAGGACGATCGGCTAGCAATTTGCACAGAAGTTTCCCCCTCAGTCGGTGGATTCCAAGCCGGTTCCGTCAACCAATTAATGTAATCTTCAGCATATTTTTCGCGGACAGATTCAACCGTTTGACCTTCCCACTTCCCGTACTTAATTTCCCTCAATCCATCGCGGACTTGCATTTCAATTCCCACCGCATCGCACAGAGGTTTAGCAGTAGCAATTGTGCGCTTCATCGGACTGACATAAACAGCACTCCAAGGCAATTTTGCGTAAGTTGCAGCAAACTGTTCAGCCATCATAGAACCTTCCGGTGTTAATTCTGCGTCGAGGTCGCCACAGAAGCCGCCTGTTTTGCTGTAAACCGTTTCACCGTGTCGCAGAAAGTAGATTTTTAAGCTCATAAATTTCCAGGTTCGTAGTGAGGACGACCGTCCTCATTAATTAATTTTACCAACTTAGCAAAAGAGTTTAAAAAACTCCTTCAAATCATCGAGTGCAGGATTATCCCAATCCCAAATATCTTTTTTGTGTTCCATAACATAATCAAACCGAGACATACTGCATTTCTCTCCTGCTCGTTTCTGTTCCTTCTTTGAGCAAGTATCATACCTGAGATAGATGCTAACCCAAAATTTATCAAAACCTTTGCGATCGATTGTCTTTCCCTGGCTTTCTATGCAGGTTTTCCAGCTATCCAAACAATCAGCATAGGGAGAGTCTCTAGCCTTGATTGCCTTTAAAACCGTTTCCAGTTCGCCTCTACCTCCAAAATTCGTAAAGTCACAAGCCAATTTGGCTTTTGTTCCATTATCTCCAGAAATATCGATAAATTGTTTAGTGCTTGACAAGCTTTCAGCTTCAAACACCTGTTTTATACATCTATATACAAATTCCAGCCGTTCTCGATCTGAATAGTTATCAATATCGATAATAATTCCAATCTTTTCTATATCTGTTTTTTGAAGGTCTGCTTTTAAAGCTTTTAAAGCATTGGTTAATTTTGTTTCATCCAAGCCAGACAAAGCTTTATACTCATCTATATAAATAGGTTGTTCTATCTGGATGTCGCAGTTGAGAAATTCAACCATTGCTTTCATAAAAATCGCATCATTTTTACTTTCTACTATGACAATATTACTCACCTCTCACTCCTTTTTGATGCTCTAATGCGTAATTCAAAGTTCCCAAATCGCGCCGGATTCCGATTATTTGATCTGTTTTCGGTTTCTTTGCGAGTTCAAAATATGCGCTGCTGCATTCCTGATTAGACTCTAAACCAACATCAGTAAATGCTTGCAGCATTTCTAGGCTGTGAGTTGTGGCAAATATTTGGGTATCTAGTTCCACAGCCAACCTCAACAAAATCCTCCAAAAATTCCGGTGGTTTGTATAGTGAATGCCATTCTCTATTTCATCGATTAGCAGTATTTTGTGTTCGCTGTTTACTAATTTAAGGATAATTTCTGCCACTCTGTTAATGGCATCTCCAAACAATGATAAAGGCAAACGCTTTTCGCCTTTTCTTCTCAAGTAAAGCGTGGGTTCCCCAATCGAAAAACTCTCCACTGATTCTATTGTAGGGTCAAGAATTTGAAAAGCTTTCAAAACTTCGCTATCTTTGTCATCCAAACGCGCGAGGTCAAAGAGTTCCATAAGATCGGTCCCCAAAGACCTCATACAAGATGGAATAAAAGGCGGTTCGTTAACATTAGGACGCTTCCCAAACCATAATTGTCTTGATGGAGTAGCTATTACAACGGAATTAATAGTTTCTTGATTATCTCGATTTGACTTAATATTTAGAACTAATAAATCATCTTTATACTTCAAAAAAGACTCTCTTAATCTTTCTAAATTTTGATCCGAAAAAATATTGTTCACATTTCCCGATTCATCTGACCAAATATCTATTTTATGTATGACGTTACTCTCATCTTTTCCCTGAATTACTATAACTGCGTCTTTGTTGAGGGAATAAAAAAAGTTTTCCCATCCCCTCTTATATCTTGGTTGTATTAATTCTATCGGTTCTATCGATTCTATCGGTTCTATCGATTCTATCCATTCTGACGATTCCCTTCTCAGCGTTTTTAATGCGAATATACTGCTACCGTCGGGATCGTTATATAGCAAAAGTGCTTCCAGCAATGCTGTCTTGCCAGCATTATTTTTACCGCCGATTAAATTTACTCTTTCAAACCCAGAAATTTTGATTTGCTCAAAACACCTAAAATTTTGGATTTCTATTTCTTTAAGCATTACCGATCCTTTTGAATTGATATAAATTATCTGCGTTAATCTGTGTTTATCTGCCTGTATCTGCGGTTAAAAAAAGAGAATATGTTAACCGCAGATGATAATGGATTAACGCGGATTCACGCAGATGAAGAGAAGCGATCGCCCCTACCCAGGTGCACCCGATCGCACGGTTTGATCTCCTGTCGTTGTCGGATCTTTCGTTTCCTTCGGCCCTTCCGACGAAACCGCACCCGCGTGAGGCCACTTCCAGTCACGAATTTCCGGCATATCATCGCCGTGTTTGGTGACATACTCCCTGTGATCGATCAACTTGTCCCGCATAGCCTGTTTACCGTAAGCTGCTACAGAACTCAGTTTTGGAACGCGATCGAGTACATCACCAACCAAATGGAAGCGATCGAGATCGTTCATCACCACCATATCAAACGGCGTAGTAGTCGTACCCTCTTCCTTGTAACCGCGAACGTGAATATTTGAGTGATTAGTCCGGCGGTAAGTCAAACGGTGAATCAGCCAAGGATAGCCGTGAAAAGCAAAAATTACGTGCTTATCTTTCGTGAACAAAGCATCAAAATCGCGATCGGACAAACCGTGGGGATGTTCGCTAGTAGGTTGCAGCGTCATCAAATCCACCACATTTACCACCCGCACTTTTAACTCAGGATAATCGCGGCGGAGAATGTCAACAGCCGCCAAAGTTTCCAGAGTCGGAACATCACCCGCGCAAACCATCACCACATCCGGTTCGCCGCCTCGATCGTTGCTAGCCCACTCCCAAATCCCGATCCCGGCGGTACAATGTTTAATCGCAGCATCCATATCCAAATACTGCAAAGCCGGCTGCTTCCCTGCAATAATCACATTCACATAGTTGCGGCTGCGGAGACAGTGATCGGTAACAGACAGCAAAGTGTTCGCATCCGGCGGCAAATAAATCCGCACAACTTCCGCTTTCTTGTTAACTACGTGGTCGATAAAACCCGGATCTTGGTGAGAAAAACCGTTGTGGTCTTGCCGCCAAACGTGAGATGTTAGTAAATAGTTGAGAGATGCGATCGGTCTGCGCCAAGGAATCTCGCTAGTAGTTTTCAACCATTTAGCGTGTTGGTTGAACATCGAATCAATGATGTGAATAAACGCCTCGTAGCAAGAGAAAAATCCGTGCCTTCCTGTTAGCAAATAGCCTTCTAGCCATCCCTGACAAAGATGTTCGCTGAGGACTTCCATCACTCGGCCTTCCGGGGTAAAAAGGTGGTCATCTTCCGGCAAAATTTCCGCCATCCACTCCCGGCTGGTCACTTCAAACAACGGATCGAGACGATTTGAGGCAGTCTCGTCGGGCCCGACAACTCGGAAATTAGCATTTTCCTGATTGAGTTTCATCACATCTCGCAGGAATCGCCCAGTCACACGAGTTGCTTCTGCCATCTCAGTGCCAGGTTTTTGCACGTCTACGGCGTAGTCGGCAAATTCCGGCATTTTCAAGTCTCGCAGCAGCTTGCCGCCGTTAGCGTGGGGATTTGCCCCCATCCGTCGATCGCCCTTCGGTGCAAGTTCCGCCAATTCTGCAATCAGTTTACCCTTGTCGTCAAAGAGTTCTTCGGGCTTGTAGCTTTTCATCCAATCTTCCAGGAGTTGGACGTGTCCGGGCTTAGAAGCCATTTCTGCTAACGGTACTTGGTGCGATCGCCACGAACCCTCAGTTTTCTTACCGTCAACCTCCTTGGGCCCAGTCCAGCCTTTGGGAGTTTTCATCACAATCATTGGCCACTGCGGGCGATCGGCATAGCCCTCAGTCCGGGCTTTCTGCTGAATCGCCTTAATTTCGCCGATCGCAGTATCGAGAGTTGCTGCCATCAACTGGTGCATCGTTTCCGGGTCTGAACCTTCGACCCAATAAGGCTTGTAGCCGTAACCCACCATCAAACTTTCCAATTCCTGGCGCGGAATGCGGGCCAACACAGTCGGATTAGCGATTTTGTAGCCGTTGAGGTGCAAAATCGGCAACACGGCCCCGTCCCGAACCGGATTGAGAAACTTGTTAGAATGCCAGCTAGCAGCCAACGGGCCGGTTTCCGCCTCCCCGTCGCCGACAACGGCCGCCACAATCAAATCGGGATTGTCGAAGGCCGCACCGTAAGCGTGAACCAGGGCATAGCCGAGTTCGCCGCCTTCGTGAATCGAACCGGGAGTTTCCGGCGCGACGTGGCTGGGGATACCGCCGGGAAAGGAGAACTGTTTGAACAGCCGTTGTATCCCTTCTTCATCTTGGGAAATGTTCGAGTAATATTCGGTATAAGTGCCTTCGAGATAGGTGTTGGCGACCAAGCCCGGCCCGCCGTGTCCTGGGCCTGCGATGTAGATGGCGTTGATGTCTTGGGCTTTGATGATGCGGTTGAGGTGAACGTAGATGAAGTTGAGGCCTGGAGTGGTGCCCCAATGTCCGAGGAGTCTGGGTTTGACGTGTTCGAGTTTGAGGGGTTCTTTGAGTAGCGGGTTGTCGAGGAGATAGATTTGTCCGACGGATAGGTAGTTGGCGGCCCGCCAGTAGGCGTTCATTTTGTGCAGTTCTGAGTCGGAAAGTGGCTTTAATTGCGGGATCTCGGTGGTTCCTAGCATCATCGGCTGTTGACTCCTGAGTTTTTTTTGGTAAAGTGCGATCTGGAAGTGCGATCGGTATTAATTTGTTATTTGTGACATTTAGTATTTTAACTCCATGTCTTTCACGCAAACAATTGAATTGTAGCTCGTTTATGTCTAAATAAAAGTTTAAATCAATGTTAATTTCTGCCTAGACATCGCGCACTTTTGACGGAAGAAAGGCGGGAAGTTGCGAGGGTTCAAGGAATTCGGCAATAGAAAATAGGACTTCTAACTGTAGGGTGTGCACTGCGCACCGATTCGTATATATTGCGCGTCGCGGGATGTGTTCTGCAAATCCCGAAAAAGATACTTCTTAAGGTAGATGTTAGAATGATTTATAATAGATGTGAAGTTAAGTTTTCTTTGTGCAAGGCGATGGCTGACTCATTTTATGCTAAAGTTTTGTATGTTTGTGTAAGCTCAGGGTAAAAAGGTGAGCAATTTTTCTAATTTAGAGATTAATCAAGAAATTAAAAAGATAGTAAGTCAATTTAAGATTCTTGAATGCGATCGCTGTGCTGTAGCTGTTATGGAATGGCTAGAACAACAAGGCATTCGGGGAAAGATTCTGAGACTGAGAACAAAGTATCAGGATGAAGATTACATTATCAGCGAACGTCTAGAACGTCTGGGAGTTGCAGAGTCAATTACAGTGAACGGCAAACATTATGGGGTTGAAGTCCGAGGTCTAGTTTTTGACAACCTATCAACAGATGGGATGTTCAGAGAAGAATGGGTTAAGGATTTTCACTGTCAGAGCGAGTAATTTGTTGTGGAAGAGATAGAAAGTTTGTAGAATGGAAGTGTCAAGCTCAAACAAGAGGTAAAGATGAGTGGATTATTTGAGATTATAGAAAAAATAAAAGCTAGACCGGGGATGTACATTGGGAAACCTTCGGTTAGCGATTTGTTTGTGTTTTTGGCAGGTTATAAAACAGCGAGGCGAGAATTAGGAATTGAGCCAAGCGAACAGGAAAATGAGTTTTATGGGGAGTTTCAGCCTTGGTTGCAGAAACGGTTTAAGGTACAGTCGGTGAATTCGTGGGCAAAAATCATCATGCTTTACTCAGTGGATGAAAGGGAGGGATTTGAGTATTTTTTTAAGTTACTGGATGAGTTTTGCCAGCGGGGTAAAAGTTTAAAGGTTGATGAGGTTGAGGCTAAGGGGGAAAAAGTTATTAGTCAGCGATAGATATGATACAAGGATTTTGGCGGGCGATCGCCACAAAGTAAAGTAAAGAAATAGGAAGGCGATCGCGCTATCCCAACGATGTACAACCAAAGTTAATCTACTCGATCGCCTTGCTGGATTTCACTTCACGGTAAGTCAAGAGTTTCAGCAATTTGTTCTGCTGTTAAACCCAGAATGCTGTTCGAGAATACCAGGTATTCATTGGGTCATATTCTTGTTATACAGCCTGCCTTTCAACGTAAAAATTAGTTGATGGAGGTACTTAGATCATACTCATATTGAATATTCTTGATTCGGAAACTAGCATTAAATTTTTTCTTAAACTGACTTTGTAACTGTTGTATACTTGTTGTCTGTTTTGGCACTCGTGTAGACACGACAAAACATAGCTTCTTAATTTTTTGGGGATTTTCCGAAAGTAATTTAATAGTTGATTCTATTTGTTTAACCGCCTGTGTAATATCGCTTCCCTTCAACTCTACATATATTTCTACTGCATCAGAAGGAATGAGTGCGTAGTCGCAACGCAAAGTCTCATTGTCACTAATAACGCAGCCATCAACCTTAATTTTTAATATTTCGTCTTGATTCGGATTGAGGAACGTTATTTTACTTTTGTTCTCCTGCAAGACAATTTTTGTGTCGGCTCTATGTTCCTCACACTCTGGAAGACTTTTCATATTACGATTCAAACTAAGTTGAGAAGTTGATCAAATTCTATAGCTAGTTCATCAGAAACAGAATCAATCACTCGCGCATCAATCAAGCCAGTATCAGGACACACAATACTATTGCATTTTCCATCGCTCAAAACATAGGCTGAGAGATCGTCAACATCTAATGATTTGTATCTAGATACAATCTTTTCTAGTTGATGTTGTATATCTTCGCTAGACTCTTCACAAAGAAGGCCAGCCTGGAGCAGATTATTAAGTGCTGTCAGGACATAGGGACTATGGGTAGTTATGAAGAATTGAAGTTGCTCTTTGCGAGAATTAAAGACAGTAGCAATCAACTCGATAATATTACGCTGTGCGCTTGGAAATAAATGCGCTTCCGGCTCCTCTATATATACCGTCTGCCCGACACGAGAGGAAGCTAAAAAAGGTAGTGCAGCTAGCATAATTGTCAGAGGCAATGTTTCCTGTTGACCGGAAGATGAGTTCGCAACACTAATGCGTCTTCCATCTGGCATATCCAGAAAATCTTTACCTTTTTCGTGTATATGCTTACCACATAAAGACTGCTCTATTAGCCTGTTTATTTCCTCTAGTATATCTTTTGTATATTTATCTTCAACATCAACTTTATATTGTATACCCAAATTTTTTATCCCTTCGTATGTTGAGCCAAACGATCTTAAAAATGGATCTAAGGTATTATTATTTGATATAATAGAAAAAATATTGCTCTGAATATGAGAGAAAAATGAGCGACCAGCAGGAATAAAAAGCTGATTGAAGGCTGCCTCTCGACCAATGGATCTGCCTAAACTTTCTACTAAGTGCTCTTTTAAAATACTTTGGGATGAAAATAAAGTATAAATAATATCAAAACGAGAAGCTATTTCAGAGTTTTTCTCTCTTGCCTTTTTGAGTAAATTGCGTAGGTCTGCCAATTCTTTCTTGAAAAAATCTGAATAGCTGAGGGAAATTCTACCTTTGGTATCCTGTTTTCTACTAACTTCTATAAAAACGTTGGAAATTTCATACCTGATGAAAAAATCTTGTTTTCCCCAACAATCAGGAGGAAAATATTCCTCAAACGTCTTGGAATAGTTTGAATCTAGATTGCGTTTTGTCTGCTCATTATTTACAACCGATAAAATTTCCCATACGAAGTTCTTAAAATAAAAAAGGAGTTTAGCGCAAACACTTTTACCACTGGCTTGAGGGCCAATAAGTATATTGATTCGCTTGATTTCAATTTCTAAATCCTTGATACCAGCAAAGTTTCTAACTATTAATTTTTCAGCCATAATTGGAAATCAAGTATGGTAAGGGCTGCTATTATCTTAACATACAAATTTAAATTTTATGGTAAAAGTTGCCACTCCTGTGTTATGTAAGCCGAATTAGTCAGCGTAGAAAAAACCTTAAAAACTTTCATTAATATCAAGATTGATTTATATCATTTGTACGAATATAGTCCTGGATTACCGCAGTTTTTTCGTGAAAGCCGATCGCCACACAGCAAAGCAAAGCAATCTCAATCCGAAAATCACTGCATCGGTTTAATTGTTTGCTAGAAGCCATCGCCGATATTTCCCGTTGAAAAAATCTAATACCCGACTAAAATAGGACACTGTGAAATCCGGCAAATATTGGACACAGTTGGTTGCTGCAAAACGACTCGCAGTTCGTGAGAATACCGGGGACGCGGGTCATTTTCTAACCAGATGGGCGGTACCATCATCACTTCGTAGTAAGCAATCTTATGCAAAATTCCAGGCTGGGACTTCAACTGCACTGTCAAGCCCGCTCGGTACTCAAATGCTTCTTCCCAATCTAGGTCTTCATTGATACTCATAGCGATCGCGCCTCTTATCTTGTTTCGTTTCTCAATTGTAGGGCGCAACATAAAACATTCGGTACTTTCTGTTGCTTCTGATACATTTTTTAACTTTTATGTTATATCCCTGACAATTTAACAGAGAAAAGCTATTGTCAATAAGTAAATAGGCTGATTTTGCCAACTATTGACAAGCCAGCCCAAAAGCTAGGATTGACAAGAGTTGGAGTTGATATTTATCAAAAAAAGTCGGGGCGGGCGATCGAACCGCGAAGATGTTTATGACACAAAGTAAGAGAATTTTAATAATTGAAGTCTGATCGATCGAATCTATTTTTGCAAGTAGATCTAGTATTTTATCAATCAATAAACTCGGTCTTTTTTAATAAACCCGGTTTATGGATGAGAGAAAACTCAACTAATACCATTTTTCTCAAGATGTGCTATGGATAAACTCTTAGCCCCCCCTTACTAAGGGGGGGTTGGGGGGCTAATATCTAGCGCTACTTTATGAAATTGGTATAATTTAATTATTTTTTTGTTGGTAGCTTTCACCGTCTTTTTAACAGTTGTTGTTATTCGCCGTAGTTTGATTTTTGATTGGCTGCATCTGTGTTTTGCATTTGTAGTACCCACCCCGAACTCGCGTGCTTTACACAGCAGGATAGGGGTGGACAGCACGCTCAAAAAAAACATCCTTTTTGCGATGATCCAGATGCTCCCAATGCTAAAGTTTCCTACAGAAGATGCAAGCTAACAACAGTAGCAGAAGTCAGTAGCGACAGACGAATGCAGACTATTCGCGATCGCCTCTATTGCATCCGCTGCACCCTATTGTGAGATTGCTGGTAAGCTGACGATTTCTGGGGTGACTCGAAGCTATGACGATTCTGCGCCAACACAAATGCAGCAACTACCAGGAGAAAGTAACCAAATCCTTTTTGAAGTTGTTGCGCGGAGACAAACTGTGCCAAATAAGCTCCTATTACAGTGCCAAATCCAGCCAAAAATGTGAATGAAACTGTGAGATTCCAGTCTAAAGAAATATGCCCTAAATAACCGAGTATACCGGCTAGGGAATTGCAGGCAATAATTAGCAAAGACGTGCCGATCGCTTTTTTCATAGGGACATTTCCCAACAAAACCAACGCAGGTACGATCGCAAACCCGCCACCAACACCGACTAACCCAGTCAAAATTCCCACTCCAAGCCCTTCAGTCATCAACCACAACCAGCAGTATTTGCAAGCAGGTTTTATGTACTGAATGGAATTTAATTCATCCGTCGTACTTAATCCAGGCTCTGCTCTAGATGTCCGATAAATCATCAAGCCAGCAGCCAGCAGCATCGACATCGCAAATAGAGTCATCTGCAATCCACTCGTAACCAATGGTAGCGTAGCAATCCGCGCCCCCAGATAGGCCCCTACCATCGTCGCAGAACCAAAGATCGCCCCCTGTTTGAGAGCGAGATTGCCGCGTCTAGCATGGGGAATCACCCCCACCAAGCTAACAGTGCCAACAATAATTAAAGTCATGCCGATCGCAGGCTTAGGCGCAACCCCCATCACATAAACCAGCACAGGCAATGCTAGCACAGAACCTCCACCGCCGAGCAACCCCAAGCTGATGCCGATCGCGATTGCCAGCAAATAACCTAGTATCAAAATCATCAGGTTATCCCCAGCGTTGTCCCGCTTGTTGGTTATAGGGCAACTTTGACAATAACATTCCCATTGCACAAGTGTTTGTAACTCCGGCAAACACTAGCCCAGCCCCTACAAATCCGCTCAAAAATAGAAAATTAGGGGAAACAAATACCCCTAAGACTGTGCCGATTAAGACTAAAGAGCCAGCAACAATCTGTATTTGACGAAACAGACTAATCGGTGCATTTTCATTTTTTTCGATGGGATATCCCGCATTTTTCCAGGTAGGAATACCCCCCCGGAGATTGCTGACAGAATCGAAGCCTGCCTCTAGCAACTGTCTGCCGGCTTTGGCGGAACGATTTCCCGATTGACAGTACAGTACAAGTTTTTGTCCTGTTGCAGGCATTATTTGCTGCGGGTCAAACTTTGAGAGCGGGTGTAATTTTGCGCCGGGAATATGTTCGGTGGCATATTCAGCAGGTTCTCGAACATCTACCAGCATTACTGAGTTTTCTTCGAGCCACTGTTTTAAAGTTTGGGCATCAATTTCTTGAAGTTGCAAGTTGTTAGATAGTGTCATGGTTGTTCTCTAAGTATTATGAAAAAATTAGGCAGAAAGTTGGGTTAAGTTGCCACACTGCTGATTAGCAGGCACTGCTTCCATCATTTTTTGAGGATTAGGCAAATTCAACTCATTCATGAATTGAATAAACTCGTCGCGGCTTCGCCCTGTAAACCGAGGGTTCCAGTGTTTCTCTTCCTCAATTGAAGATACGGTTTGCCCGCGATAGTCATGTCCCGGATAAATCAATGTTGAATCTGGCAAGGTAAACAATTGCTGAGTGACTGAATCGAACAATGTTCCCGCATCGCCGCTTTGAAAATCAGTGCGTCCACAGCCTCGAATGAATAGAGCATCACCGGTTAGCAGGTGAGTGTTGTTCGCGAGATATGCCATGTGGCTGTCTGTGTGTCCGGGAGTGGCGATGGCTTGGACTACCACCGCCCCAACTTGCAGCGTTTCGCCGTGGTGAATAAACTTGTCAGCACAGCCTACCTGTGCTGGGTATGGCACTACAGTCAAGCACCCTGTCGCCTCCCGCAGCTTTGAGGCGCTCGTGATGTGATCGGCATGAACGTGCGTTTCCACGCAATAGCGCAAGGTTAACCCCAATTCTTTCAGCAGCTTCAGGTCTCGCTCCACCTGCTCCAGAACTGGATCGACTAATAGGGCTTCTTTGGAAATGCGATCGGCAATCAGATAAGTATAGGTACTGGTTTCCCGATCGAACAACTGACGAAACAGCATAGCTGACAGCCTCCAATATTGATAAATTCATCATATCACGATATAGTAGTATAACGCAATCAAGACTCCTCGAAACCGGGTTTTTCACCTAATCGCGTTGCTCCAGCGAAAGATTTTCGTAAAAAAACCCGGTTTCTGACAAAAAGAATGCAACAGTAGGAAAGACCCAAACCCATATCTAGCAAGTCATTCCTAACCTCAAATCTCAAATCTCAAATCTCAAATGGTATTAAGTAAATCCACCTAATTAAACGTAAAATACGACTCGCTTAAACGCTAGCTGTGTATCTCTTCTTCCATCTTCCTTTTACCTTCTTCCTTCTTCCGACTTCCATCGGACTGAAATCCGTTACATCCGTTACATCCGTTACAGAATCCGTTGCCGAACTTCCTTCTTCCTTCTTCCTTCTACTTACTTCCCCCTATGTCTCAGATTCCCGTTGCGGCTCTTGCTCAGGTTGCTGACTATTTCAAAGTTCTATCAGAACTGAGTCGGCTGCAAGTGCTGTGTACGCTTAAAAAAGGTGCTAAAAATGTTACTGAAATTATTGAAGAGACAGGGCTAGGACAAGCCAATGTTTCCAAACATCTCAAGATTTTGACGCAAGCAGGTATTGTGCAACGACAGCCCCAAGGAATCAGTGTTTACTATCAAATTATCGATCCAATGATTTTCAATTTATGCGAACTGGTTTGCCAGAGTCTGGAAATTCGATTGCAAGAACAGTCGCAACAGTTGAAAGAATTGGACGGATTGCGTAAATCCTAATTGAACTATTGCTCTCAAGGGTGGTCTCTTGACCAGAAAGAATTGGTTTAAAGCCGGAACCCTTGTAGGGAGAAATTAAAATCAGACTATTCATTAGTCCAATCCTCTTCCTTCCAGGTAGCTGTCAACCGTCAACTGTCATACCAATTTCATAAAGTAGCGCTAGATATTACCCCCCCAACCCCCCCGTAGTAAGGGGGGGCTAAGACTTCATCTATAGCACATCTTTAGAAAAATGGTATCAACCGTCAACTGTCAACCGTCAACTTTCAACCGTCAACCGTCAACTGTCAACTGTCAACTGTCAACTGTCAACCGTCAACTGCTATAAATGCTTTCAATTTCAGCCGCCGGTAGGGGCTTAGAAAATAAATAGCCTTGCCCAAACTGGCAACCGAGTTGTTGTAGCCATTCGAGCTGCTGAGTCGTTTCAATTCCTTCAGCAATGACGGCAAGTTCGAGTTGATTACTCAGAGCAATAATCGTATTCACGACTTGATAGTTGCGATTTCCTGTTTGGATCTGATTGACAAAACAGCGATCGATCTTCAGAGTATCTACCGGAAAATGGTGCAGATAACCCAGGGAACAATACCCCGTACCAAAGTCATCAATGCTGATCTGAATTTGCCGCGATCGCAATTCTTTAGTCAGGGCGATCGCCATTTCAGCATTGTCCATAATCGCACTTTCCGTAATTTCCAGTTTCAGGTACCCTGGGTTAATAGCGGTTTCTGACAACACGCGATCGATATCAGCAAGCAAAGTCGGACAAGCAAATTGCCGCACCGAAAGATTCACACTCATGGTGATTTCTGTCCAGCCCTGTTGCTGCCAAGTACGAAGTTGCTGACACGCCTGCTTGAGTACCAGCATCCCCACAGGCACAATCAACCCCGTTGTCTCCATGCAGGGGATAAACTCTCCCGGAGAAACCATGCCCCGCTCAGGATGTTGCCAGCGCAACAATGCTTCAAATCCAGCAAGTTTTTGGGTTTGAAGATGCACAATCGGCTGGTAATAGAGGACAAACTCCTGCTGTTCTAGCGCTCGCTGTAGATCGTTCTCCAGTATCAAGCGGTTGAACATGGCTAGGTGCATCTGGCGATCGAAAATTTGATAGCTGCCCTTACCGCGCAACTTCGCTTGATACATCGCTGTATCTGCATCTTGCAATAATTCTTCAGATTGCCCGGCCGCATCATTGCTCAAAGAAATCCCCATACAGGCAGTCATGAATATTTCACAATTCACAACGGAAAACGGTGCATTAAAGCTCCGCAGAATAGTTTGGATAAATGGCTCAAGGGCAACAGCATCCTCAATCTGATGTAGCAAGAAACAAAACTCATCCTCACCCATCCGTGCCAACACATCGCCAGGGCGAAGATGCTGCCGTAAACGTTCGGCAATGGCGATCAGTAATTGATCACCGATAACATGACCAAAGGAACCGTTAACCAGTTTGAACTGATCGCAGTCTAGACTCACCACAGCAAAGGATGATTCACCAGATTGTAAGAGCTCAGCCAATTTCTGAACTAAGAATGTCCGACTGGGTAACGCGGTAAGCCCATCCTCAAAAATCATGGTTTGTAACTCGGCTGTTCGCTGTTGCACCGTTGCTTCTAAACGGGCGTTGAAGGTTGCTAATTGCTGATATTGTTGACGGATGCGTAACATCGATCGCACCCTTGCCGTTAGCTCTAAGGAATTGACAGGCTTACTGATAAAATCATCGGCCCCAGCGGTCAAACATTGGGCTAGATCTTTCTTGGTTGTCAGGGCTGTCACCACAATAATCGGTACAGATTCCCATTGTGGCATGGCTTTAATGCGCTGACAGACTTCAATGCCATCCATACCCGGCATCATCACATCTAGCAAAATGAGATCGGGCTCAAATGTGTCAAGAGATGCGATCGCCGATGCACCACTAGCAGCGTAATCCAACTGATAGTCTTGAGCGCTCAAGAGGGTTTCAATCACATCAAAATTATCTGGTTCGTCATCTACAACAAGGATGGAAGACATTTTTTCTAATAGTTTGTAGTTTTTATTATCTTGAAATAATCCTGTAAAAACCCATGCTAACTGTGAACAATCGGCAGGGTGATATATACCGTTGTTTCCTGTTGATAGATACTGGTAATCGAGAATTCACCTCCGGCTAGTTCGACAATTTTATTGACAACTTTTAAGCCCAAACCGATCCCCTGTTGCTCATAGCTCTTGCGCTCAAACTGCATGAAGGCACCGATTTTAGCAATTTGCTCTTCTGTCATGCCCCGCCCTGAGTCATGTACAGATAAATTCAGCATCTCCCCCACAACTTGACCATTAACTTTAATTGTTGTCTCTGGTGGGGAAAATTTCAGCGCATTATCAACTAATTCAAGCATAATTATTGATAGATATCGTTCTGATAGAGCGATCTCCGCTTCCTCAATTGCAAAGCTCAGGTCGTTGCTACGGTTGACCCTCTGAGCATGGAATTTCAACGCAGTTTCAATGGCGGAAGCTGAGAATTGAGTGGGGGCGGATTTGATCTTGTGCTGCCGACTTGCGGATAGTTCTAGTTCTAAATAAATCAGGAATTTTTTCGTTAAATTTTCTAAGCGACGGGCAGATTGATCGATCCAGCCTAACATCTCATTGATTTCGGCGAGATCCATCTCTTCAAAATCCTCCTTAAGCAACCCGATAGTACCTAATATGCCATTCAGGGGCGTATTCAATTCGTGGGATAGACTAGAAGCTAAGTTGCCACGCAGTTCATTGAGGGTGCTTTCCAAGACATTGATAGTATTTTCTTGGACGTGGGAGAAGTTCTGGATATTGTCATACTGTTGCTTAATTCTGAGCATTGAATTGACGCGAGCACGCAATTCAATTCCATTTACTGGTTTACTAATGAAGTCATCGGCTCCGGCGGTTAGACAATCAGCAAGGTCTGATTTTGAGCTTAATGCTGTCACCATAATGATGGGAATTGCTTGCCATTTTGAGATAGCTTTGATTTGCCGACAAACTTCGATCCCATCTATTCCTGGCATCATCACATCTAGCAGAATTAGATCGGGATTGAAAGTGTCGAGGGTGGCGATCGCATCTTTTCCACTATCAGCATAATGTAACAGATAATCCTCCTCATTCAAGAGGGTTTCAATTACATCAAAATTATCGGGTTCGTCGTCAATGATCAAAATAGATGGTATCTTCATCGGTGATCCTGCTGGGGAGTTAAAAGTTGCTGAATAGTGGTTGCCAATTGCTTCAGCTTAACAGGTTTGCTGAGGGAGCATCCCAGTTTTGCAGTCAGTATAAATCCCACATTCCGCACTTCAAATTGAAGTACGATAGAATACAACTCAAAAAACGCCAGATATCAGGATAATTAAGAAAAAATACTGAACCCATCTGATAAAAAAAGAGAAATAATCCAATATTAAATATATTCCTCATAAA
>JAJAYT010000343.1 GCA_026786085.1 Microcoleus sp. CAN_BIN18
GAATTTAACTGTCTTGTGGAACGGGCATCTTGCCCGTTCCTAAAAATACTACCGGTTCCACCAGAATTTAACTTTTTTATGGAACGGGCATCTTGCCCGTTACCAAGCATACTTCAAACTCAAAGTTTCAATTCTACTGCTGCTTCTGGCCCGCTGGAAAAGCACCAGCTTTCACCGCCACAGTAACAGGTTTTCCCTCGCGGATCAACTCAAGCTGCATATCCTTGCCTACTGTACTTTTCTCGACAATTTGTTGTACGCTGCCAGCATCGCTGACTTCTGTACCGTTGATTTTCTTGATCACATCGGCAACGCGAACTCCAGCTTGTGACGCGGGAGAATCTTTCGCAACTCCCATAACTAACACGCCTTTATCTTCAGTCAACCTCAATTTGGCGTTGGGACTTTTATTGAATTCTGCCTGAATTTCGGGAGTAATAGTTAACATCCGAATGCCGAGATAAGGATGTTCGGCTTTTCCGGTTGTTACTAATTGCTCGGCAATTTGTTGGGCGCGATCGATCGGAATAGCAAAACCCAATCCTTGAGCCCCTTGAATAATCGCCGTATTCATACCGATAACTTGACCGCGTTGGTTCAGCAACGGCCCGCCGGAATTGCCGGGATTAATCGCAGCATCGGTTTGAATAAAGCTGACGCGCTTGTCTGCAACGCCCACATCGGCGCTAGAACGGCCTGTGGCGCTAATAATCCCCACAGTCACGGTATTGTCCAAACCGAGGGGATTGCCGATCGCGATCGCCCATTCTCCTGGCTGTAACTCTTCAGACTTGCCTAAACTCACCACAGGCAAATTGTTAGCTTCAATCTTAACAACAGCCACATCAGTAACTGTATCTACGCCTAAAACTTTGCCCACAAATTCGCGACCATCCTTCAGTTTTACCGTCACCGTATCAGCGCCATCAACAACATGAGCATTAGTCAAAATGCGGCCGTCGGAACCAAAAACAAAACCAGAACCCGAGCCCCGCTCAACCCGATTTCCCGGTTGAATGGGAGATTCCGAGCCGAAGAAGCGGCGGAATTGCTCGGGAATCTCCTCTGGAGCTTGGTTTCTCACCGTGCGAGACGAGTTAATTCGTACCACTGCCGGCCCAACTTCCTGCACAACTTTAGTGACAAAATTAGAGTCTTGAGAGGGCATTATATTGGCCTTCAATGCTGAGATTGGTGCTGCACTTGTGGGTTCAGTTTTGATGGCGTTAGAAGAGCCAGGAACTTGAGAAGTTAGCGCGTTGCACCCAACCATCGTGGTGGAGCCGAGCAAAACGAGGGATAAAAAAGCCAGTTTTTTCGGCAGAGAGAAACGGCGAGAATGCTGAGTTTGATTAGACATATTTTTGGTTGACATAGTATTGATTTGGTGGGAGTTAGAGGAAGAGTTATAATTAGGGTTTTGCATTTTTAGTACCTACTGTAATTAGGTGAGAACTAAAGGTTCTTTAATTTTAATTCAAGCATTTGTGAGATGTAGTTGCCTGGTGGGGTTTACCCTACATAGTAGTGGCGTAGAAACCGGACTATTGCACGTTAATTGTTGATTCGCTTGTTGTCGAAGGCGATCGCCATACGTTGTCATAATATAGACTACGGTAGCCAGCCCGGATATTCCGCATTTTTAGCGAAATATTCATGAAATCAGTCGCCATCAATTTTTTTTGTAGTGAGGGCTTCAGTCCTCGAATTTTTATGAGGACTCAAGTCCGAACGATCGAACATTAATCTAAAATGCTATTATTGCTCAGGAGGTTCAATGGAACTAACCGCCTCAATTTCCCTCGACTCATTCCTCGAAATTTCCAAAATATCAACCGTATTCTTAATAAAACCGGCCATCGGTACAGCAACTAACAAACCTGCTAATCCCGCCACCTTAACTCCCACCAACAGCGACACTAAAATCCACACAGGATTGAGGCCGATAAAACCGCCTAATAATCGAGGAGCAACCCCGCTTTCAATTACTTGATCAATTACGGTAGCGACAGCTAAAACTGTGACGCCGAGCCAAAAATTGTTTAATGTAATTAACAAACTGACAATGCAAATACTGAAAGGTGCGCCGAAGGGAATCATTGTCATTACACCCACACCCAAACCGAACAGTAAGCCGAAGGGAACTCGCAGAATTAAAAAAGCAATAGTTATCGACAGTCCCATCAAACCCGCCAAAGTTGCTTGTCCGACGAAGTAGTTGTGGAAGCTTCGCGCCAGCAACGGCCGCAATTGCACGCTCAGATTGGAGGGGAACCACTTAAATAAACCTTCCCACACGCGATCGCCGTGCAATAGCAAGTAGAATGTCAGAACTATTGTCAGCAGGAAATTCACCAGACTGTCTGCCGCACCCAAGCCAAATTTGAGGATTTCGCCAGTGAGAGACTGCAATTGAGTTGAAAGTCGATCGTTCAATTGAGTAGTCAAACCGCTAACATTAATGCGAATATTGCGATTTTCTGCCCACTTGTTGAACGCTTCAATCTGTTCTGTACCCGAAACTATCCAAGTCGGCAGTCTGGTGGCTAGTTCAGTGATTTGGTTCAGCAAAATCGGAGCCAGAGTAATACCTAAAACCACCAATATCAGCAAAGTCAAAAACAATACCGCCAACACCGCCAGATCGCGCTTCAGCCCGTATCTCCGCAAAAAACGCACTGGATAATCTAGCAAAAAAGAGAACACCGTAGCGATTACCAAAACCGTAACCAGCGCGCGAAAATATTCAAAGACTAGGAGGGCTAACCAGCAGTTGAGTACCGCTAGCGGAAATAACAATCCGTAAGTCCACCACTGCGGCAATTGAGTGAAAGGTTTCATCTAAGTTGACCGACTTAAAGCTTGAGATTTGAGAGTTATTAATCTTAATATTCGCCGATCGCCTATAGTCATCTTAATTTTGCATTTATTTATACCTGCCTACTGAACATTTCCAGTTGTTTAGCTGGCAATGAAAATTTGGTTGTAGGCAGACAATGACTACCACAACTATGTTATCTCGTTTCCGCAGGTACGGATATGTAACCTGCGGAATAAATTATGTTTTGCTATTGACACAGCAGCAGTTTGCCGATCGCAATTCAACCTTTTTTTCCGTGCCCTTCGAGAGCTAATTGAATCAAACGGTTTACTAATTCAGGGAAAGAGATACCTGAAGCTTCCCAAAGTTGAGGATACATACTGGTAGCAGTGAAGCCAGGGAAAGTGTTGATTTCATTAATCAAGACTTCTCCTGTAGATTCAACATGAAAAAAGTCTACTCGCGCTAAACCGGCAGCATCTACAGCCAAAAATGCTTGCACAGCCATTTCTTGGATTTGCGAGATAATCGCACTACTTACCTTTGCGGGAATTGAGCAATCTGCTTGCCCTTGAGTATACTTAGTTTCATAGTCGTAGAAATCACTGTTAAAACTAATTTCTCCAACTGTTGAAGCTTGGGGATTGTCGTTACCCAAAACAGCACATTCTAACTCTCTAGCAACCACACCCGCTTCCACAATAATCCGTCTGTCGTAGCTGGCGGCGCTGTCGAGAGCAGCTTCTAATTCAGCGCGCGATCGCACTTTAGAAATTCCCACCGACGAGCCCAAATTTGCTGGTTTCACAAAGCAAGGATAACCCAAAGTTTCCTCAATTTGGTCGCACAGTTTCGGGAAAACGCAAGGATTTGACCAGATTTGGGAACGGTTAACAGCGACGTATTTTACCTGGGGTAAACCAGCGTGAGCAAAGGCCATTTTCATCGCAATTTTGTCCATCCCCAGCGCCGAACCCAAAACCCCGGAACCGACAAAAGGAACTTGCATTAATTTCAGCAAACCTTGTACCGTACCGTCTTCGCCGTTTGGGCCGTGCAAAACCGGGAGCCAAACATCTACGGCATTAAAATTAGGAAACTGTCTAGATGTGGGAGAGTCATCTTGTCCTGGTTCTTGCTCTATTTCCAGAGGTTTTCCGGTGGCTAAGACTTGTTGAGGTAATGTTCCCGACAGCCAGCGGCCGTCTTTTTGGATGTAAAAGGGCAGAACTTCGTATTTAGAGGCATTTTCGTCAGCAGCCAGGGCCTGGGCGATCGCCCTTGCTGAGCTAATTGAAACTTCATGTTCGCCCGATCGCCCGCCGAATAACAGCCCTATCCGCATCTTCGTCATTTTTCAATATTCCTGTACTTTTTGACAAATATACACGCACAGAGCGCAACTAAGGCACATACGAACCGCTTTAAGACTACTTATCTCCTCCCTTCCACTCTTCCTCTGTGTCCTCTGCGCCCTCTGCGGTAAAAAACTACATCCTGTTAGCAAGTAAGTCATCACTAGCCAAGATAAAGTATACAGACTACTTAAGCTGTACGGGTTGGACAAAACTACTGTGAGCCCGAACAAAACAATTGCCAGGCCCATCGATACCCTGACTGTTTTCTACAAAAAACCAAGGTTGATGTTGCCGATCGTACAAAACCCCCAATCCGCTAGGGCCGAGATAGATTTCAAACTTCTGCCCTTGTTTCAAAGTACCAACTACAGGCCAACTACCAATATTTAAATCTACCTTACTCCCGGGGTTTTCTATTTCCTCAATAGAATGCGCGCCCATGCGACAATTAAGACCATTCGGGTCTGAATCTACCACTTGCCAATATCGGTGAGAAGTTCTTTGATACTCTCCGCGTTCGTTTGGCTGCGGCAATTCAGCTTTGGGAGTGAAATTTTGCGTCGTGTCAAATTCAGAATTTTGTGTCATGTTATTTAAACTCTCTTTATTCCGATTATAAGCTGTCGCGCATTTAAATTGTATATTTAGAGCGGGCGGGACACCCCACAAGAGTTTGATTGTTTTTCAGCATCCAATTTAAGTGCTGAATAGCTTAGTCATACAGAACTTTTCAGGTATGTGAGGTATATAACTTTTGTAGGAACACGATAGTGCCGTGTTCCTACGGGGATTGGGAACTCCAAGAACTATTTAAAGTATTTCGCCAGTCAAGCTAAAAGCGCGAATATCTGTAATTTTAACCTGCACTATTTTACCAGCCAATTCAGCAATATCGCCCTTAAAGAATGTGAGGCGATTACCGCGAGTGCGTCCCATCACCTGAGTTGGATCTTTAAGATTTTGGACTTCCACCAGAACCTCCTCAATGCGCCCGAAATAGCGCTGTGAGCGCTCCATAGCGGTTGTACTGACGACATGATTTATGCGTTGCAGGCGATCGGCTTTCACATCCTCACTCAACTGATTATCCCACAAAGCGGCCGGCGTACCAGGGCGCGGCGAATAAGCCGCCGTATTCACCAAATCGAAACCCACATCTTCGATCAACTTCACAGTCTTCTCAAACTGCGCCTCCGTCTCCCCAGGGAAACCCACAATCGCATCAGCCGTAATCGAAGCATCCGGCATATAACCGCGAATCATATCAATAATCCGGCGGTATTTCTCCTGAGTATAACCACGAGACATCGCCTTCAAAACATCATTATCTCCCGACTGAAAAGGAATATGAAAATGTTCGCAAACCTGCGGCAATTCCGCACAAGCCTTAATCAATCGTTCATTAAAATAGCGAGGGTGGCTAGTAGCAAAACGCAGGCGATCGACTCCCGGAACATCCTGCACAAAATAAAGCAAATCCGTCAAAGTATGCAAGTTGCTGCCATCCGGTTTTGTTCCCGGCAAATCGCGACCATAAGCATCAATATTCTGCCCCAACAAAGTTACTTCCTTGTAACCTTGACGGCCCAAATCCTCCATTTCAGCCCGAATAGCTTCGGGGATTCGCGACTGTTCAACCCCGCGAACATTCGGCACAACACAATAAGTACAGCGTTCATTGCAGCCATAAATTACATTCACCCAAGCAGTCACCTTACTATCGCGGCGCGGCTTAGTAATATCCTCCATAATCTCAACAGCTTCTGTGGCTACAACTTGATTTCCCTGAAAAACTTGTTCCAGCAAATCTTCCAGGCGATTAGCGTGTTGCGGCCCCATTACTAAGTCCAATTCCGGCACTCTGCGCAGCAGCGCTTCACCTTCCTGCTGAGCCACGCATCCCGCTACAACTAAAGTTAAACCCGGTTCCTTGCGCTTGCGGTTAGCCTGCCTTCCGAGGTTAGAATAAACTCTTTGTTCGGCATTGTCTCGAATCGTGCAAGTATTGTAGAGAATCAAGCTAGCTTCGTTCGGGTCTTCCGAAAACTCAAAGCCCATATTTTCCAGAATGCCGGCCATCCGTTCGGAGTCGGCTTTGTTCATCTGGCATCCGAAAGTGGTAATGTGATAGCGGCGGGGTTTAACAGTCATGGCGAATTGCAGGCAAATAAAAAATCTAGGTTGTCAACCTTAACCAACTATTATATATTTTTTGCTATGCTTTCGCACAACTAATTTGCACTGTTGACTGGGAAACCTGTCCGATGGCTGGGTGACGCGCAGCAATTAACTCAATTCAGTAAAGTTCGTAGTGAGGACTTTAGTCCTCAAAAAAATCAGAGGACTAAAGTCCTCACTACGAACCAAGGGCTTATTTATGCTTATTTATGAATTTATTTTGTATGTAAAAACTGATAAATTGTTTGAGCAATAGCCTGGGAAGCCAAATAAGGAACCCCATTCCCCACAGTTTTAAACATATTAGTTAGAGTCATATTGTCAGGTAGCGCAAACTTTTTAGGCAAAGACTGAATAGCCAGCGTTTCTGCAACAGAAAGCCTGCGAATTTTGTAAGGATGCAAGTGAACTTCGTTATTTCCGTAGCAAGCAGTCGGGGAATAACGCCACCTGTGCAAACGCTTGTAAGATTTTTTAGAATCATCTCCCTCATCGACAGCAGCAAACCTTTTAATCCCAGCTTTAGGTTGAAAATAATCTTCCGCATTGGGATGGTTTACAACATCATTTTTTTGGAACCAAAACTGTACTGTTAACTCTTTGGGAATGTCATCAGGGCAAGGCAAAAAACTATCGCAGGCAAACGGATCAGTTTCAGGCCAAGGATTAGAAAAAACTTCGGATTTGGGATATAAAATCTGACTCGACCAAGGAAATATACCTTCTGGCAACATTTGGCTATTTTGCTCTAAACAAATGCCCATATCTTTAATAATATTTTTTTGGAAACCGATTAAAATAATTCTATCTCTATCTTGTGGTACGCCGTATTCGATCGCATTTATTAAACGTTCTACAAAAAGATATCCCGCATCAGCCAACTTATTTTTAAGTTCGTCATAAAACGCTTTATGTTTTTTGGTTCTCCACAAACCTTTGACGTTTTCAAACACAAAGAAATCCGGCTGCTGTTGGCAAATCAATTCAATGTAAGAAGCTGAAAGTTTGCCTTTCTCTCCTTCCCCACCTCGGTTTTTGCCACCGATTGAAAAGTCGGGACAAGGTGGCCCCGCAATAAATCCAATCCTATCATGTTTCTTCCGGGCATCTTGCATCAATTCTCGCAAGTGAAGTGCTGGTTTTCCTTCTACAAGTCGAGTTACATCTGTTTCCTCTCCTTCGCAGTGTCCGTATTCTGGTAGTGGCAAATTCAGGCACTGCCGAGAGTGACGGTATGCTTGGATGAATGGCGAGAAAATTTCGTTGACGTATGCTACATTAAAGCCGCTTAATTCAAAACCGAGGTCAAGGAATCCTGAACCGGAAAAAAATGAGAATATACAAGGAGGACGGTGCATTGAATGATGCCAGTTATTTAAAACTAAGCTTACTATAAATTCGGTTGGGTGTGTACCTGACTATTATTAAAAGTCGTAGAGTCCCGCGTCGGACACGGCAGTGCCGTTTCCCTACCGTTGGTACACATCTTAATTCTTAAAACCATTGGCCACCTCGGAAACGCCAGTAGGGAAAGAAAATCCGCATCAGTGTTTGCGATGCCAGATAAATAGCTAGCCACACTAAACTGTAATGCAAGGCAAAAGCTCCCAAGTCAAAATCTTGCGCTGGTATTCCGGGCAAACCGATGATTTGAATTAAAAATAACACAAAAAGTGCTTCCCAAATCCCGGCGAGCAATTGAAAGGCGCCGGGCCAATCTCGATCCCAGCGAAACTGCTGGATGTAGATATATAAGGCATCCCAGCCGATGCCAAAAATTGCTACATACCCTAAAATCCAGAAAAAGATTGAGCCTGACGTGGAGGTAATTAAACCCAGAAAAAAGGGCAGGGTTACTAAAACGCCTAGGGTGGCAAATAGCAGTAACCGAGTTTGCCAGCGGCCGAATAAGGTGGGAGTCATTCGATTTTAGATTGGGGATTTTAGATTTTAGATTGAAGGCGAAGGTTATTCGATGCCAATGCGATTCAGTTAACGTTTATTCTGTCATTGCGCTTCGGGAGAGCAATCACAAAGACTATGGTACTTCTCAATTAAGTGAGGTGCGCCCTGAGCAATTACCTTTTCAACCCAAGCGTATTGAGCTATGGGTGAGAATTTTAAGTCCCTGCGATTGCTTCGCGAGGACGCTCGCAATGACATTAGCGTTAACCCAAGCGTATTGCGTTAAATCCGTTAAATCCGTTAAAAAATCCGTTGCCGAACTTCTTTAAACTAGCCTGGAGATTTATTTAAAATCCACTTTAACCACTGCACGAACGATCGCAAAACACTCAATTTCCCAACACCCGCAGCTCCGTTAGCTGCCAGACTTTCAACGGAACGCAGGGCCGCGTATTGCAAGCCTAAAAAGCTGTCTACAGGCGCGTAAGACCCCCCCAAAGTAATCGCCCCGGCTGCGTATACTCTACCTTGTGCGTTGCTAAGGGAAGTGTTGCGCAATTCGGACACTTCAAAATCATTATTCACACTCAAACGCCCCAAACCGTTGAGGGGAAGATTGTATTGAACTACCAAATCGTCTAGCAGGGGACTGGTTTTTACCTTAGCGTCCAAACCCGTAGCGTCAATGATAAAATCAGCCTCTAACTTAATTTGCCCCTTGAGTTCTTTTTCCTGAATGTACGTTACTGTGCGGTTGTGACTGTCGCGATCGACTTTCTCGACTTCGCCGAAGGTAATTTGATACCATCCTTGACTTAAACCTTCTTTAACAATCCGTCGCCAGTCGTTGCGATTGGCTGTAGTAGTGCCGCCCCAGTCGGATAGAAACTGCGGGCGCAATTCGGGTTTGGCTTTTTCCAAAAGTACGCGGAGTTCCCCGCCCCAGCAGGCTTTGGGCCAGTTGAAAGGTTGAAATTCGTAGTGATTTTCGACGCTTCGCACAGCCCGATCGAATTTGTTACCTTGGGGTTTAGGCGATCGCATCAAATGCAATACTTGAATATTGGCATTCCGTTGTCGCGCTTCATAAATCCGCTGCACCACCCGCGAAGCCACAATTCCCCGCCCTCTAATTAATACGCTGCCGCCCCTCGCCTCCAACTTTTCGTAAACACCGTCGTGGCTTTCGTAAGCGTTGACAACTGACTCAAAATCCTGGGTTTTTTCGCGGTAGGCTTGCAAGTCGGGCAGAAATTGAATGGCGGGATAGCCCGTGGCTAAGTGTACGTATTTAGCAATCAAAAAAGCGTGGTCGCGACGATCGGCATTCGATCGAGAATAAGCGATCGCGTACCTGCCGTCATCTGTCGGCTCTCCTGACTTTATGGTGTATAATGTAATAAACAATACATTTACTGTCATGGACTTTTATTTGGACTATATATTAGACTTGCCTGGAGTGAAGGTTGAAAGTTGTACTCAAATTGAGGGAAAAATTTTATTAGGACTGAGAATTGTAGGAGAAGGTATGGTTTGTCATCA
>JAJAYT010000344.1 GCA_026786085.1 Microcoleus sp. CAN_BIN18
CCCTTAAGAAGGGGGACTTTGATCGGAATCTTGTCCCCCCCTTATTAAGGGGGGCTAGGGGGGATCGGATTCTATGCAGCCTCATAAAAAATTGGTATTACTCCATCAACTTTCAAACTGGAAATCATACAAATAGCGCTGCAATACCAAAGGCGATCGAACCAACACCCAACAGAAACGACCAGAAACGGTGGAAACTGCTAACTTTTGTGCCACTATCGCTATTTAGTTCAATTAAATCCATCCAAGGCGCAACACCACGACGGAACCAACCCAAAGCATTAACCTCCATTCCAATCAAACTTTTCACCCGTTTCATCCCAAACAGAAAATTACCAATTGCGCCAAAACGAGAAGCATAGTGCAGATACATCATCCCCGTTGAATCTTGCAATTTCAAATCAGAACCGAACGCATAACCAGCATCGCCGCGACCAATTAATACGCCCTCAAGTGAGGTTTCTCTGCTTGCAAATTTTCTGAATAACTTTCGCAGTTTCGGGACTTTTGCTTTCAATTTCTGCTAGGGGAACCCAGCGAGTATTGTAAAGCCAATTTTGGGTTAAGTCCATCAAGTAAGGCGATAGGAAAAAAGCTGCGATATTAAAAATCAAAGTTATGGGAAGTGCGATCGCCAATCCGATGACTGGATCGGGACTATTGATAATCAAAACTGAGGCTAAGGATAGCGCTAACACCATACCAAACAGCATGACAATGGTGACGCCGGAGGCTAAAACAAGATTTCCACCAGTTTTCTGGATCAGTTTAACGCCGGCTTTGGGCGATCGCCCTGCCTTATGTAAAGGAGCTTGAGATGACATAATAATCTCCAAAGGTTATTGACAAATAGGAATTCACGTCTGATTTTGTATGTACTTTACTGTTTTAGCTTGTCAATTGGGATTGTTGTACCGATTCTCAACAAAAATATAGAATTTGCTGACGAATTATTAAGATTAAAAGAGAGTATAATAAATTTTTCACAAGTTGCTGTTATGTCAATTCTGGAAATTGCCCAAAAAACCCGCCAAGCTGCTCGAAAATTGGCAGTTTTGTCCGCAGAAGCCAAAAATCAAGCTATTGAAACTATTGCTCAAGCTTTAGAAGTTGCTGCGCCGGAAATTGTGGCGGCGAATGTGGCCGATCGCGCGGCGGCTGAGGTTGATGGAATTGCTAAACCGTTGTACGATCGCCTGAAGTTAGACGAAAGCAAGTTGAAAAGTGCGATCGCAGGCGTGCGCGACGTTGCCAAGCTCCCAGAGCCGATCGGTGCCGTGCAAATCCACCGCGAATTAGACACAGGATTAATTCTGAAGCGCGTTACCTGTCCTTTGGGCGTTTTAGGGATTATTTTTGAAGCGCGTCCCGAAGCTTTAATTCAGATAGTATCCTTGGCAATCAAATCGGGAAATGGCGTAATTCTCAAAGGTGGCAAAGAAGCAGTTCGTTCTTGTGAAATATTAACAAAAGTCATTCGCCAAGCATTAGCAGAAACCGTAGTCAATCCCGAAGTTGTGCAGTTACTAACCACGCGGGAAGAAACAATCGAACTGCTAAAAATGGATGAATATATAGATTTGATTATTCCCAGAGGTTCCAACTCTTTTGTGCAGTTTGTGCAGAACAATACCCGAATTCCAGTCTTGGGACACGCGGACGGAATTTGTCATTTGTATGTAGACAAAGCGGCTGATATCAACAAAGCAGTAGAGATTGCCGTCGATGCCAAAACGCAGTATCCCGCTGCGTGTAATGCCATTGAAACTATGTTAGTTCACAGTGCGATCGCCCCCAAATTCCTGCCCGCAGTTGCCGAAGCTTTGCAGCAGAAACAAGTCGAACTGCGGGGAGACGAAACCACTCGCAAAATCTTGGATATTGCCGCAGCCACAGAAACAGATTGGTCTACGGAATACAGCGATTTAATCTTATCAATCAAAATAGTAGACTCTGTGGAAGAAGCAATTAATCACATCAATACTTACGGTTCCAGACACACAGATGTCATTGTCACCGAAGATAGCGAAGCCGCTGAAACCTTCTTAAATCAAGTAGATGCGGCCGGAGTTTATCACAATTGTTCGACTCGATTTGCCGATGGTTTCCGCTACGGTTTCGGTGCAGAAGTGGGGATTAGCACGCAGCAAATGCCGCCTCGCGGGCCTGTTGGTTTAGAAGGGTTGGTGACTTATAAATATCGAGTAGTTGGAGATGGCCATATTGCGGCTAGTTATGTGGGGAATGAGGCTAAGGAGTTCACTCATCGGGATTTGTAGAATATCATAGTGCGAGATTCCGGTTCGTGATGAGCGCTCGCACTGCTATACTGAATCTATAGCGTTCGCAATCGCGCCCGGAGGCTAAAAAATGTCCGCTGCAATTACCATTAACCCCTATGAAATTCGGCAAATATCTCAACCGCATACAGTAAGTCAGTCAAAGTTGCGATCGATCGCCCAAAACACAGAGGCTCTAGCAACAGCAGTAGAGAATAAGTGGGAAGACTTTTCGGATGGGGAGCGTGAGTTGCTTAAAGCTCTGATTTATGCCTCAATTATCAATCAAGATGGTAATCAAGGTTTTTTTGCTTCTCTGAGAACAAGGCTGTCACTAGCTTGGATGCTAATCTGTGGTGAAACTGATGTTCTGACTGACTACTTCATGGCCTTAATCCGTCTAAAAAATGCTGTACTTGGAGCGATCGAAAGAGAGCACCCAGATTACGAACAAACAATGGCTGAAGTTGTGCAGGAAGCTTTGGCAAAATCGGGCGATCGTCCTGCAATGACACCCGATGAGTTTTGTGAATGGCTGAGCAGTGTTTCGGATTAATCCATCTGATAAATTTAAGCGTTCCTACAAAGAGCTTATGAAGCGTCATTATAAAGGTGAGAAATCTAAGAAAGTTTTTCAGGATTTTGTTGCACAAATCATCAAAAATTTAAGTAGCAATCCTTTTCTTCCTGATTCTTTCGCTGAAAAATTGCCCGGAAGTTTGAGCAAACCGGAAGAATGGGAATTCCGAAAGTATTACTTTGATATGCCAAATTTACAGGGTGCGGCGCGTCAGGGAAGACTTATGTACTTGGTCGATCGTACTCAAAGCGTAATTAAGCTTGCATGGATATATACACACAGTGAGTTTCCCAAGCGTCCTCCTGACAAGAATTTAAAGCAATTGCTTGCAGAGCTTATGGAGTCACAGCAACAACAGGAAGAAAATGTGTCAGAGTCAATTGATGATGATGATGAGTCTACATCATCAAACGATCGATAAAACGATGGAGTAGAGCATTGATATTGCAGGATCGATCGCCCTCCCATTCAACCAAACCTAGCTACAATAAGCTATACTGTGCTCCCCAACTCCCCAACTCGAACAATTCGCCGTGGTTTATGTCTAACTCATCCCTCCTCGCCCCAGGTTCCAGTCTCGAAAAACGCTACCGCATCATCCGCGAATTGGGCCGCGGCGGTTTCGGGCGCACTTACCTCGCCGAAGATACCAACCGCTACGGCGAACAATGCGTGCTCAAAGAGTTCTCCCCGGTGGTTCACAGCCCCAAAGCCTCCGAATTGTTCGATCGCGAATCGAGTATCCTTTACAGCCTTCAACACCCGCAAATCCCCCGCTTCCGAGAACTTCTGCGAACCGATATCGGCGGTAGTAAAGCTTTGTTTTTAGTCCAAGATTATATCAAAGGTCAAACCTACGAAGAAATACTGATATCGCGTCAACAACAAGGTAAAAATTTTAGCGAAGCTGAAGTTACTCAACTGCTATTTCAGCTTTTACCAGTTTTAGAATACATCCACTCAAAAAAATTAATTCACCGCGATATTTCGCCGGACAATATTATTCAGCATGATGCTGACAAACTGCCATTTTTAATTGATTTCGGTTCTGTCAAGCAAATCGCAGCAACCGCCCTATTTCAGTCTAAGGGACAATCGGATACGGCGATCGGCAAACAGGGATATTCGCCCACCGAACAAATGCACCAGGGTAAAGTATCTCCAGCTAGCGATTTGTATGCTTTGGCTGTCACCGCTTTAGTCTTGCTGACAGGGAAAAAGCCTCAAAAATTGTACGATGTTAATAGCAAAACTTGGGATTGGCGGACTCGCGTCAGTGTCAGCCAAAATCTGGGGATGGTATTGGATCGGATGTTAGCAGATCGGGCGGGCGATCGCTACCAATCCGCAAAAGAAGTCCGCGAAGCACTCAAGGACCCAAAATTATCCCAAATTGGCAGCATCATCTCCCAAATGGTAACAATGAATTTTGTCGGCCGCCCCTTCAAAAACACAACTCAAACTCCTGCCAGCAATCATACTCCTGTCAATCAAAACCCTCAAATTGTTAAAAATATCAACATTTTCAAGTTAATTCCTTGGAAAGGATTAGCAAGTTTGAGTGTGGTTTTATTACCAGGAATGTTAGCTTTTAGTGTAGTCAAAACAGGTTTTACCTTACCAAAACTGCCTGAATTACCCAAGTTTCCTGAACTACCGCAATTTCCCAATACGTCTTTAGATGCAGATTTAGATGCAGAGATAGCTAGGCAAGAAAAAATTGGCAAGCGACGCAAAAGCCTCAACATTGAGCAGGATATTTTTTATACTCAAGTAGATGAATTATTTTATAATAAATATCCTGAATTAAAAGGTCGTACATTGACAGAAAAGCCAGAAGATGCAGAAATTAGACAAAAATGGTGTGCAGTTGCTGAGGATTTTCTGGACAAGTTGGAGAAGGGAGGACAGTTTTGAAATTTAAGATAGAATAAGAGTTATTTAACCGCAGAGGGCGCAGAGGGCGCAGAGGGGAGAAAGAAAGAGAGGGAAGAGAAGGAGAACTTTATCTGGTTTAATAAAAGTTGGTATAGGCAACGCACTTTTAGTTTATTGCAAAATGGATTCTATTCAACTTACAGGGATTCGCTGTTACGGATACACTGGCTATCTGCCGGAAGAGCAGGTTTTGGGGCAGTGGTTTGAAGTGGATGTTACTCTCTGGCTGGATTTATCGCAAGCTGGAAAAAGTGATGATATTGAACATACTCTCGATTATCGTAGTGCTATTAGTATGGTTCAAACGCTAGTGAAAGAGTCAAAGTTTTTGTTGATTGAACGTCTAGCAGATACGATAGCTCAATCGCTTTTACAACTACCGTTAGTTGAAAAAGTTAAACTACAACTTTCAAAACCTGCCGCCCCGATTCCTGATTTTGGTGGCAGAATTACTCTAGAAATTACTAGAAGTCATTAGTCCTTAGTCCTTAGTTCTTAGTCATTAGTCATCAGTCTTTAATCAGCATTAGTTTGTAACTAATGACTGATGACAAATGACAAATGACTAATGACTAATTACCACTTAAGCAAATTAAATTCTTCCATATCTATGGTATCGCGGTTCCGATAAATCGCCAACACAATTGCTAAACCAACGGCTGCTTCAGCAGCGGCTACCGTAAGTACAAACACGGTGAATACTTGTCCTTTGATCTGTACGGGGTCAAGATAGTTCGAGAAACCCATCAAATTAAGATTGACGGCATTCAGCATCAACTCGATCGACATTAACACGCGCACTGCATTTCGGCTGGTGATTAAACCGTAGATGCCAATACAGAAAAGTGCAGCAGCTAATAACAGGAAATACTGGAGTTGCAGTTGCATAAATTTAAGGAAGAAGGAAGTTCGGCAACGGATTTTGTAACGGATGTAACGGATGTCAGTCGGAAGAATAAGAGCAATTAACTGGTTCCTAGACTCTGCCTGGGAACCAGTATAATATTACTTAGATTCGGGTGAAGAAGTATCTCCGGCCGCAACTAATTCGCGAGGTCTTTCTGGCAAACTAAAAGCTGGTGTTTCAGATAGTTTGTTGGACAACAATTCATCGGGGAAGAAGTCGCGGCGGGCTAACACAATTGCTCCTACCATTGCCATCAACAAAAACACTGATGCTAACTCGAATGGTAGCAGATAGTCTGTGAAGAAGTGTTTGGCTATGGTGACGATCGAACTTTCGGCCGGTGGTGCGCCTGTCGTGACGACAATCGCCCAAGGAGTAGACACTACCATCGTACCCAAAAGCGCAAACAAGCCAGCACAAACTACTGCTGTTGCTAGTTGACGTACCCAAGCGTTGGGAATTTTGCGGAACTCTTCTCGTTTGTTCACCAACATAATGGCAAACAAAATTAAGACGTTGACAGCACCAACATAAATCAATATCTGGGCTGCTGCTACAAAGTCAGCATTCAACAACAGGTACAAGCCGGCAATGCTGGTGAATACGCCACACAGCAGAAATGCTGAGTAAACGATGTTTGAGAACAGCACTACTCCTAATGCTCCTCCAATCATCATTACTGACAGTATGCCAAATGAAACAATTTGAACTCCTTCGGCTAGATTCACAATTTTTAATCCTTTGTTAATTGGGCATTGGGCGTTGAGCATTGGGCGTTGGGCATTGGGAATTGGAAATTCGTTATTTGTTACTTGTTATTTGTTATTTGTTATTAGAAAAACCACTAACAAGTAACCACTAACCACTAACCACTAACCACTAACTATGCCCGATGCCCTATGCCCGATGCCCCATTACTTACTTTCGATGATTTCCTCTGGACGAAGACCTGCGCGCCGATCGCTACTAGAGACTTCATGAGGGTCCATCACACCTTTCGGCAAATAAGCAAATTCGCGCAACGGTGTCACCATCGGATCGTCTGTAACCTTGTAGGGCAAACGTCCGAGGGCTACGTTGTCATAATTCAATTCATGACGTTCGTAGGCGGCTAACTCGTACTCTTCTGTCATCGACAAACAATTAGTCGGACAATATTCTACGCAGTTACCGCAGAAGATACACACCCCAAAATCGATACTGTAGTGCTTGAGTTGCTTCTTCTTAGTTTCTTTGTTAAATTCCCAATCCACAACAGGTAAGTAGATTGGACATACCCGAACGCAGACTTCGCAGGAGATGCACTTGTCAAATTCAAAGTGAATTCTGCCCCGAAAACGTTCGGAAGGAATTAGTTTTTCGTAGGGATACTGCACTGTAACCGGCCGGCGTCTCATGTGATCGAAGGTCACGGCTAGCCCTTGGCCGATATACTTAGCAGCTTGAACAGTCTCTTTGGCGTATGCGCCTACTTGATTGAGGAATTTTAGCATCGTGTTCTCTCTCTCTGTACTTGAGTTTTTGGTAATTACTAATTGATAATAGGTAATAAGAGTTAACAGCTATTTTTTGGGGATGTCCGGTAGTCAGGACACTCAAGATGCCGTTTCCCTACATTCATATCCGGTAGTAGGACACTCAAGATGCCGTTTCCCTACTTAAAAACTGCCATATTACTTTTTACCTATTATGAATTAACCGCCAAAAGCAAAGGGAAAGGCAAGTTTCAAAGCTGCGGTCAATAGCAAGTTAACTAGAGCAACCGGAAGCAAAAACTTCCATCCCAAATCTAGCAATTGGTCAATCCGAACTCGTGGTAGAGTCCAACGGAGCAGCACTGCCAAAAACAGGAAAAAGTAGGCTTTCAACAAGGTCATTGTGATGCCTAGCGTGCCAGTAATTACCTGTAACCAAGGAGTTGCTTCGCTCAATCCCAGGGCATTTGCGATTACTCCGACGGGAATCGGGCATTCCCAACCACCGAGGTACAAAACGGCTACTAGCAGGCAAGAAAGGACGAGGTTAACGTAGGAAGCGATGTAATATAAGGCAAATTTCATGCCTGTATACTCAGTCTGATATCCTGCTACCAATTCTTCTTCTGCTTCGGGAAGGTCAAAGGGTAAACGTTCGCATTCGGCTAGTGCTGCGATCCAGAAAATTAGGAAACCCGCAGGTTGTCGCCAAACGTTCCAACCGAGGATGCCGTAGCTTGCTTGTTGATGTACGATGTCGATCGTACTAAGGCTATTGGACATCATCACAACTGCCAATACTGCCAAAGCTAGAGGAATTTCGTAGCTGAGGGATTGAGCGGCGGCTCTGAGTCCTCCGAGGAGGGCGTATTTGTTGTTAGAAGCATAGCCGGACATCAGCAAGCCGATCGGCTGAATGCTAGAAAGAGCAATCCACAGAAATATTGCTGTCCCCATGTCGGCGATCAGCATATGTTCTCCGAAGGGCACGATTAGGTAGGAGAGAAAAACTGGAATTACCACAATCACTGGGCCAAGCGTAAATAGCAGGGCGTCAGCTTTTGCCGGTACGACGTCTTCTTTGAATACCAACTTCAGGCCGTCAGCTACGGGTGCTAGGACTCCCAGGGGGCCGAGGAATTCCGGGCCAATCCGCTGTTGAGCGGCGGCGGAGATTTTCCGCTCTAGCCAGACGCTAGTGAGTACCCCGAAGACAGCACCGACAATCATTAGTACCATTGGCAAGGGTAGCCAAAGCACTTGGGCGATGTCGGCCGGTAAGCCCCAATTGATCAGGGCTTCTACAAAACTTCCTTGTAAGTCAATTCCTGGGTTCATTATTTCCAGCTTTTGAGCGATCGCATATATTTTTACACCCACCCTTAGTAGGAGTAGGCTTGGAGAGTAGATGTTTGTAAAGATTTTTAATGCTTTACCGCCTATTAGTATATCGCCGGACAGGCCCCAAGAACCGCTGGATGAGGGGAAATTATACTTATCTGATCCCCCAGCTTAGCTAATGCGTTGGTAACTTATGATTCGTTGTTGAGTGTTGGCTGTGGAGTGTGGGCTGTTGACTGCGCCTTTTATGAACAGGCAAGATGCCTGTTCCACAAGAAAATTCACTCTTTGTGGAACAGGCATCTTGCCTGTTATTGAATGCGGGCAAGATGCCCACCCCACAAGAAAATTTAGTCTTTGTGGAACAGGCATCTTGCCTGTTATTGAATGCGGGCAGGATGCCCACCCC
>JAJAYT010000345.1 GCA_026786085.1 Microcoleus sp. CAN_BIN18
CGAAAGGCACTAATGTCGGGTCAGAATGTTCGAGTTTAGCAGTTTCCTCCAGAATAGCTTCAATATCGCCCATTGCAGCCAATCTTAACAAGGCCAAGATTGACTCTGAGGCAGGAGACACCATCATTGAGTCGGCAGTAGGAACCTCAGATGATGATTTGGGAGTTTTAGCTTTGCGTTTTTTGGTTTCCGATCCGTCTTCGTAAATCCATTCTAGTCCCAAATGCAGGCGCAATAATTCTAAAAGCTCGTTAGTTTGAAGCGGCTTGGTGAGAAAATTATCGCAACCTGCAAGTATGCTCTCTTGTCTGGTAGTTTCGTAAACGCTAGCGGACAAAGCAAGGATCACCGCATCTTTTAATTTCGGCAACTGTCGCAGCCGCCTGGTAGCTTCCCAACCGTCCATTACGGGCATCAGCAAGTCCATTAAAATGAGATCCGGTAAAAATTCCTGTGCTTTGTGCAAGCAGTCTTCGCCGTCGGTGGCTTGTGCAATTTCAAAGCCCAAACGAGAAAGCATCCTGTACAGCATGGCACGATTTACTTCGTGATCGTCCACGATTAGCACTTTGCGCTGGCTGCCGCTAAAACCGACAAGCCGCCGTTTTTCTTGCGTGCAGGGGAGTTCAGAACACTGGGCGACTGCGGGCAAGTCTATATCCAACCAAAATATGCTGCCTTTGCCGGATGTACTTTGGACGCGAATTTGACTGCCCATCATTTTGACTAATTTTTGGCTGATGGAAAGTCCTAGTCCAGTACCTTCAACGAAATTATTACGATCGCCCACTTGATGAAAAGGCAAAAATATTTCTTCTAATTTATCCTGGCTGATGCCAATGCCAGTATCTTCGATTTGAAAGCGAATTTTAGCGATAGAAGCGCAATTGCTGATATTTTCGGCTGTTTGGGCGGCGCGGGCTTCTTGTGTTAAGAGCGGTGCGACAGACACTTGCTGTGCGTCGTCTAACTTCGCTGTCAAATTGACAGTTAGAGTGGCAACTTCCGCTGTCAAACTAGAATTCGCGCAGTTGATTTGAGGATAATCTTCGGCTGAATTTTCTGCATAACCGACTTTGAATGTCACGCCGCCGCTCTTAGTAAATTTAACCGCATTGCTGAGCAGATTAATCAAAATTTGGCGCAACCTTATTTCATCAGCCAAAATGTAGTCGGGCAGTGCCGACATCTGCTCGTAATTCAACGCAATTCCTTTTTGATGCGATCGCATCTGGAACAAATCAACAATACTTTTCACAAAGCTGGGAAAATGCACGTTTCCCGGTGACAGTTCTATTTTACTAGCTTCGATTTTCGCGATGTCTAAAACGTCATTAATCAGCGTCAGCAGGTGGTTGCCGCACTGGTGAATGCTATTAAGACTTTCCTGCTGTTCTGCATTTAAATTCTTATCCGTTTTGAGCAGTTGAATGTATCCTAAAATCCCGTTCAAGGGCGTGCGCAATTCGTGGCTCATGTTGGCGAGAAACTCGCTTTTAGCCCGGTTGGCAGATTCGGCGGCTTCTTTAGCTAATTGCAGGGCGGCTTCTGCTTGTTTGCGATCGGCAATTTCGGTTTGTGCTTGTTCAAACAGCGTCGATTGCTGAATGGCGATCGCCAACTGCACCCCCAACTGTTTCAGGCACTCTGCCTCCAATTGCAGCCATTGACGCGGGCCCGTGCAGTGGTGGGCTATTAACAGCCCCCACAAGTTTTCGCCTTGCAAAATCGGCACTACCAGATTCGCTCTCACATCGAACCGAGCCAACAAACTCAAGTGGCAGTCGGCGAGGCCGGCATTGTAAACATCATCTGTGGCTCTAATTCTGCCATCTAGGTAAAGAGGAGCATAGGTTTGTCCAAAACAAGGGTCGTAAATTTCCGTTCCTAGAATTGGTAGGGAATTTTCGGCAACCGACTCGACAGCGATAAACCCGCTCCAATCCGGCTTAAATTGGTAAATAACTGTGCGATCTACTTGCAAAAACTGCCGCACTTCTTCGACTGCTTTGGTGAGAATTTCTTCTAAATTCAGAGAAGAGCGAATGCGTTCCAGCATAGCTACTGCCAACTGTTCGCGCTTTAATTGCTGGCGCAAAATTGCTTCTGATTCTTTGCGTTTTGTGATGTCGGTAATCACTGCAATTAATCCGATCGAATTGCCATTTATATCTTTAATGGTGTCGGCTCGCACCAGAGCGGTAACAGCTTCGCCGCTGTTAGTGCGCAGCGCAACTTCGCCACACCAAGAGCGACCTTTGCGAATGTTTTTATAGATTTGTTTGTAACTTTTAGGCCGGACGTAAAGGGCGGCGCGCTCGCCGAGTTCGTTGAGTTCTTCCACCGTATAGCCGTAACGCTGAATAAAGGCTTGATTGTGGTAAATAGACCGCCCTTTCAAGTCGGCGATCGCGATCGCGTCGCTGGTACTTTCCACGGCTTGAGTGACCCGCAGCAAAGCTAATTCTGCTGCTTTGCGATCGCTGATATCCGTCATCGAACCCACCATCCGCAGGGGGTTTCCGGCTTCGTCCCACACTGCTTGAGCGCGGGCTAGTACCCACTTGTAGCTGCCGTCTTTGCACTGCAAACGGTATTCGGCGGCGTAATTGGGGGTTTGGCGATCGAGATAATCTTGGATCGCTGCTTGCACTCGCGAGCGATCGTCTGGATGGATGCGATCGATCCATTCGCTGTTGCAACTGTCGATTTCGCCCTCTGCGTAACCGATAATTTCTTGCCAGCGGGCGGATCGAAAAGCTTGATTTGTTTGAAGATTCAAGTCCCAAATTCCGTCTTGATTGGCTTTGAGAACCAACTGCCAACGTTCTTCGCTTTTGCGCAATTCTTCTTCGGCTTGTTTCCGCTGAATATAAGAACCCAACTGAGTCGCTACCGCCTTAACCAATTCTATGATTCGCGGTTCCATAATCGATCGATCGCGCTTGCAGAATACCAAAACTGCCAGCACCTCTGAGCTAGCGCGAATCGGCACTCCGAAACAAGCTTTCAATCCGATTGCTGCCGCCATTTGCGATCGGGCAAAAAATGAATTATTGAATTCAGAAACATCTTCGATCCATTCTATCTTTCGCGTTGACCAAATCCGTCCCGGCACTCCCGCTCCGGGGGCGAATCTAATTTTCTTACTTTCGC
>JAJAYT010000346.1 GCA_026786085.1 Microcoleus sp. CAN_BIN18
CAACTGTCAACTGTCAACTATCAACTATCAACTGCCAACTATCAACTGTCAACTGTCAACTGTCAACTGCAAAATGCACCACGCCTCAATTCGGACTGCTAATATTCATAAAGCGATCGCCTTTTATGAACAATTGGGATTTACTGTGAGCGATCGCTTTACCACCGGTTACACC
Organism: Microcoleus sp. CAN_BIN18; assembly: GCA_026786085.1. Taxonomy (GTDB): domain Bacteria; phylum Cyanobacteriota; class Cyanobacteriia; order Cyanobacteriales; family Microcoleaceae; genus Microcoleus. Next base: position 176 of record JAJAYT010000346.1, read on the forward strand.
CTAGCCTGTTGGATGGAAGGCCTCAACGGACGCATCGAACTCATCCAAATCCCGGAACCAAAACCTGCACCGGATGCTTTTGGTGACGAGCATTATGTTGGATATTATCATTTATCCTTCGATTTAACAGAGACGACAACTGATTTGCCGAGTTGGTTGCAGTCTCTGAAACAGCGGTTTGAGGAAGCAGTCTCTGAGCAACCAAACCTGTTTCAAGCTTTGAAAGTTTTATTAGAACCGACTCAACAGGCGATCGGGCAAAATGTTTACGAAGTAGCTTTTATTGCCGATACAGACGGATTGCCCTTAGAATTTATCCGGCGCCTTCATTAGTGCGATCGACCAATACATATAACCCAATACGGCTCACTTAAGATTGTCCGAAGAGAGGAACGAAGCAAACAAGAGTATTTATTTTTTATAATTTTTTACCGCCTGCATCGTCTTAAGTAAACCGTATTGACATATAACCTTTATAACAAAAATGAGGTGCGCTGAGATTTTTCGCCATTGGTAATTGAGGACTTACCTATGAGTAGCCAGAAACCGGGTTTTTTCACCAAAATACTCGCCAAAAACCCTCAATCTCGCTGAAAAACCCGGTTTCTTGAGCTTTGTGTATCAGCCATCTAATTACTTGCCCCCAATTTAGAATAGTTATTATTAATTAGTTCTAAGAGTCACTACCAATTTAAGAATATTCTTCTAAAAAATAGCTAGACTTTGAGTTAAAAATCTAGTATATTGTCTTTTTGATATAATATGAACATCTATTCATACTATCAGGCGTAAGCAAAAACCCAGAAAACACCATGCAAAAAGCCAAGTCGAGCGATTCCGGTTGCTGCGCTCACGACGATGACCACGATCGCAGCCATGAGAATCATAACCATGACCACGACCATGACCACGGCCAGGGCCATGACCACGGAAACGGAGATTTTAACCTTAAGCAAGAATTGATTCCTGTCATATCAGTTGTTATACTATTTGTCGGCGGTTTAATTTTTGAAGAAAAACTGCACAACACGCCCTATTCCATAGGTGAATATCTGGTGTTTATCCCAGCCTATCTTTTGAGTGGATGGAATGTTTTAACTATTGCCGGCCGCAACATTCTGCGAGGTAGAGTGTTTGATGAAAATTTCTTAATGACGATAGCAACAGTCGGCGCTGTAGCTATTCACAAACTTCCCGAAGCAGTCGGGGTGATGTTGTTCTTCAAAATCGGAGAACTTTTTCAAGAATTTGCGATCGGGCGATCGCGTCAATCGATCCGATCGCTCTTAGAGATCCGCCCAGACAGCGCCAACCTCAAAGAAAATGGTGACATCAAAAAAGTTTCGCCCGAAACCGTAGCCGTCGGCGAGATCATCCTTGTCAAACCAGGCGAAAAAATCCCCTTAGACGGTGAAATTATCGACGGAAACTCTCAGATTGACACATCTGCGTTAACCGGCGAATCAGTACCTCGAACCGTAAAAGTTGGAGAAACAGTTTTAGCAGGAACAATTAACCAGACAGGAGTTCTCACCGTCAAAGTTACCAAAATATTCGGTGAATCTTCAATCTCCCGAATTCTGGAATTAGTAGAAAATGCCAGAAGCAAAAAAGCTGAAACTGAAAAATTTATCAGCAAATTTGCCAGTTACTACACGCCTTTTGTAGTATTTGCATCGCTAGGAGTGGCTTTAATTCCGCCTTTGTTCATTTCAGGCGCAACTAATGCCGATCGCCTTTTGTGGGTTTACCGCGCCTTAGTCTTGTTAGTTATTTCCTGCCCTTGCGGATTGGTGATTAGCATTCCGCTGGGATACTTCGGGGGAATTGGCGGTGCAGCCAAGCGCGGTATTTTGGTGAAAGGCTCGACTTTTTTAGATACCCTGACAGCAGTTAAGACAGTTGTTTTGGACAAAACAGGAACTCTGACAAAAGGAGTTTTTAAAGTAGCACAAATTGTCCCTCAAAATGGTTTTTCACAATCTGAGTTGATGGCAATGGCTGCTAAAGTAGAATCTCAATCCAATCACCCAGTCGCGAAATCTATTCTGGAAGCTTACGGCGGAAAAATAGATTCTTCGGAGCTTACAGATTACGAAGAAATAGCGGGACACGGCATTCGAGCCAAAGTCAATAATCAAGTTGTGCTTGCCGGAAATGACCGTTTGCTGCACCGAGAAAACATCCCTCACGATGTCTGCAATGCTGAAGGTACGATCGTCCATTTAGCGGTAGACAACCGCTATGCTGGCTATATTTTAATTGCTGACGAGCTTAAAGACGACGCAGTACAGGCGATTCGTGACCTCAAGAAATTGGGTGTGGAGCGCATCGTGATGCTCACAGGAGATAATCAAGCTGTAGCCGATAGTGTTGCGAAACAACTCGGTTTAGATTCCTACATAGCTGAGTTATTGCCCGAAGGAAAAGTAGAGGCGATCGAAAAACTGATTGCCGAATCTAAAAAAGACGATAAAATAGTCTTTGTCGGGGACGGAATTAATGACGCACCCGTGCTTGCTAGAGCTGATGTTGGCATGGCGATGGGCGGTTTGGGTTCCGATGCGGCGATCGAAACTGCTGACATTGTAATTATGTCAGATGCACCGTCCAAGGTGGCTGAAGCCATCCAAATTGCCCGCAAAACTCACAATATTGTCTGGCAAAATATCATTTTTGCCATGTCAGTCAAAGGCATATTTATTGCTTTGGGCGCTTTTGGGTTAGCGACAATGTGGGAAGCTGTTTTTGCTGATGTTGGGGTAGCTTTAGCAGCTATTTTCAATGCAACTAGAGTTCTCAAATAGAGAAATCGTAGCGTGTAAAATTTCATTTTACGACAATTGAGACATACATTCATTCTAAGGTCAAAAATACTATGCACCGTCAACGTTCTCTGCCCTGGATTTATCGATATTCTCGCCCGATCATGGCAGGAATTGCAAGTATTGGGGCTGCGATTACTGCTTATCTAACAGCCGTCAAGTTATCCCAAGGAGCGGTAACTTGTCCCATAGAAGGCTGCGATATCGTGCTTTCGAGTCCCTATGCCTATGTCTTTGGTTTGCCTCTTTCTCTCTTTGGGTTTTTGGGATATTTGAGCATGATAGTTTTTGCCGTAGCTCCCCTATTTGTCAATCCTTCAGAACAGAAGAGTCTCCGCTCTAAATTAGAGTCTTGGACGGGATTATTTTTGTTTGCTGGTGGCACAGCAATGATGATTTTTAGCGGCTATCTGATGTATGTACTGACTGTTGACATCAAAGCAACTTGTATTTACTGTATTGCGTCTGCTTTGTTTGCAACTAGCTTGTTTGTCTTAGCATTAATCGGTCGCGAATGGGATGATATCGGGCAACTATTTTTTATCGGAATTCTGGTATCTATGTTAGTGCTGATTTCCTCTGCTGGTATTTATGCCGATGTGAATAATCTCGGTACTGCCAAGGAGACAAGCATGAAAACTACAACATCTTCCGGTACTTCGGAAATTGCTTTAGCGCAGCATTTGAAAATAGTGGGAGCTAAAATGTACGGCTCTTATACCTGCTCTCACTGTCAAGCGCAGAAGGAAAGTTTTGGTAAAGAGGCGGCTCGGATTTTCAATTATATCGAGTGCAATCCTCAAGGGAAAAATGCGAGGCCTGATCTTTGCCAAGCTGCGAAGATTAAAGGGACTCCGGCTTGGGAAATTAACGGTAAGTTTTACGAAGGGCAAAAATCGTTGAAGGAGTTAGCTGATTTATCTGGCTATCAGGGAAGTCGGGAATTTCAAAATCTCTCAAATCAGGAACGTTGACAAGAGCGATTTTTGCCGATCGATCTAATCATAGCAATCTCCTCCTGCCGTGGCTACAAA
>JAJAYT010000347.1 GCA_026786085.1 Microcoleus sp. CAN_BIN18
CCCAATGCCCAATGACTACTGACTAATGACTACTGACTAATGACTACTTATTTTTTTTCAAAATTTGTCCATTGTCATCAATTGTCAAAGGAGTATTCGGAAAATCGCTTTTTGTCAAACGGCGAATCAACCCCACACTCCTAAAATCATTATCAACAGATGGAATACCTCTGCTGTCAAGTTCGATGGGGATAACCTTACCAGAAACAAAATCCCCCTGCGGAGTCATTTTTACATCCAAAATCAGAGATTGACCGAGTTCTGCTGCTGTGGACAAAGTGCGATAACCCATAAAATTGCCCAGGGAATAAGCAATCAATTTCCCCTTATAAAGTTCCAAAGCTCTCATAACGTGCGGGCCATGTCCCAAAATCAAATCTGCTCCCGCATCAATCATTGTCCGCGAAAACAAAACCATGTTTCCCCGGTTTTCTCCGTAAAAGAATTCGTTTTTATTTCTCACATTCAGAGCTCCGGTTCCTTCGGCTCCCGCATGAACTGATATCACTACAATATCAGCCTTTTGCTTGGCTTTTTTGACAATTTCTGCTCCGGCTTTCAGTTCCAGTAAGGAATTGTGAACTTCGCCGTAGTTGCTGAAACCGATAAAGGCAAAATTCACGCCCTTGACATTTTGATAGACAATTTGATCTCTTTTGCCAACAGACTTCATGCCGTTGCTGTCGATGTTTTTAATCGTGTCCTTAAATCCCTGCTCGTTAAAATCGTAAGAGTGATTGTTGGCAATATTCAGAATATCAAAGCCAGCATCTTTCAAAAGTTTGGCATAACTTGGAGGTGTCCGAAAGGCAAACAGCATTCCTCCGCCGCGTCCTTTGGAGCTGTAAGGATAATCGGTCATCGTGCTTTCAAAATTGCCAAACAAGATATCTGCTCCTTTGAGTTGCGGTTTCACTGACTCAAATAAACGCTCCTTATTTTCCGGCAGTTTGTTGTAGGGAAAATTGGTGCCGGGGATGATGTCGCCAACTGCTTTGATGCTGACTGTTGCGGGCACATTGGCAGGTTGTTTCGCAGCCTGGGAGGGAGATTTTGGAGCCGGTTGGGGTTTTGCTGCGGGTGCTGGTGCGCGCCCTTTTTGTGCGGCAGGCTTTGATGTTAGAGGGTTAATCGTAGCGGTGTTTGAGGGTTTGTAAAGTTGAGAACCTAAAACAAAGCCGGATATCGGTACGATAATCAGACTCAGAGCACCAACTGACAGCCAAGATTTTTTGGTGTTAGGGCGGGCTAACCCTGGCTGGGGCGATGGCTTTTTCTGCCGTTGGTTTGTGGGTTTTGGAGTTGATATTTTCGGGGGGTTGGGGGGGGATTTTTCTGGTGTTTGAGTAGGTGCAGTTGTGAAGTTTTGAGTTTTTTCTACTTTTGGCAAAGCTACAGGTATTCGGGAAACTCCTGAATTCGCGGCAACTCCTGAATTCGCGGCAACTCCTGAATTCACGGCAACTCCTGCACTCACGGGTGCGAAAGTCAAGCGTTTTTTTAATTCTACTGTTTGAGTCCAAGCTGGTAATTGCTGGCCGTGGCGTCGCCCGTAAATTGTCACGGAGTAAATGTTGTTTGGTTGCAGCCGCTGTAACCCTTTGACTGCGACTCGGAGACAGGCTTCTTCTGCGGGCAATTGTGCTGCTTCGAGTAGCAGGTGCAGGCTGTCATTCTCTAGGCTGGCTTTGGCTGTGACGCCGAAGCTTTGGAGTGCTTGGCCAATCAGAAATGCGATCGCCCTGGCATCGCCTTCTTTTGCTAAATTTAAGATATCTTGTTGGCTCACAAATGCCTCTACTCTCACACTAAAAATTTAGCTCAATCTTATCTCAAGTTTGGCTACACAGGATTAAATAGCGATCGATTTAACTGAACTAAGTGGATCAAAATAAACATACTGAAAATATTCGGTTTAGCAGCCTGATATAGACTCAAAAACCCGGTTTCAGGTTTCCAGATCAAATCCACATTTTCCGACTGTCGCCTAGATTTAGACAAAAGCGATCGACTCGGCGAGGAAACAGTTAGACTTTTGGTCATGGCGCGCGATCGGTCAAAAATCCACGGCAACCAACAATCAAGAAAAGAAACGGCCCGGGCGTCTACAGCGCCTGAAACGACTAGCAGCAATTAACTTTGCCGATGTCGCAGCCCAACTCGCAGCCGCCGATAATGACCAAATTGTGTGATTTAGATCCGCAGCGCTGCTACCTCGAACCAGAATTTTTCGCTCGAAGGAGTGCTATTTGTGAGTTAGTTGGGCACATAGCAGCTAGGATCGAGCTAACTCAAGGTTACACTAAAGCTCGTCACGCGGCGTTGCCTCTCAAAACCCCCGATTGAGTCTTATGGCGCACTACCGCTCCACTTTATGTTTATTGACTTGCATTGCCTGTCTGGGCGCTGCCTTTAGTCCAAATGCGGACGGAAGGCAACAGACTCTCAATGCGTCTGCGCGTGCTGTTTCTTGGGAAATTGCTCAGGTGGACTCTTCCTCGGACGATCGCCAGGACTCCAATCCTCCAAAACCGTCTCCAGCGCCCGATAAAAACCAATCTAAGCCGTCCAAAACGCCAAAATCCAATTCCAAAGTCCCGAAATCACTCTCTAATATAATCGTCATTTTGTCTCACCAGCGGGGGTTGTTAATGTTGGGTTTGGCTGCCGTTGTCATCACGGCAGCGGCAGTATTTATCATGCTCAAATTAGTTAGCAGCGACGAGCCAAATCATTCTAGGCGAAGACGGGGAAGAGCCGATCGCCAAAACCTCAGAAACTCTCAATTCACCAATCCCAATCCTCAGACAAAGTTGCAGGGAATTGGAGATAAAGGGGTTCCTTTTGGGGGACAAAAACCTGAGCCAGCATTACCCTACTCTCTTGATTTCCCAAAGGGCTATAGTCTCGACAGCAATGATGAATCTTTGCCGTCGATCCGGGAATTGCCAGAAGCAGAATCCGGGGATGGAGCAGTTGAGGGCGATCGAATTAATTCTGATACAGTACCATTGGAAATTCAAAACAACGGCTACAGCAACACAGGTTTTAACATTCCCGAAACAACTAATCGAGCTGATTCGCTTACGGCGAGTCGGAAGAAAGAGATTTCCGTTCCTGAAACTGATGATATACCTAAATTTGATATCATTGAAGCGCTGATCGAAGATTTGCAGCATCTAAATCCGACTCAGCGTCGCAAAGCAATTTGGGAACTGGGCCAGCACGGAGATTCTAGGGCAGTTGAACCGTTGCTCTATTTGCTAGCAAATTCTGACTCGAAGCAGTACAGTTTAATTTTGGCAAGTCTCTCAGAAATTGGCATTCGCACGCTCAAACCGATGAATAATGCCTGGTCAATTTCGCTGCAAAATGAAAACCCTGAAGTGCGCAAAAATGCGATTCGTGACTTGACGCGAGTTTACGAATTGGTAAATCAAATCAGTCACTTGTTGTACCGTGCTACGGACGATCCCGATGCAGAAGTTAAGGAGACTGCTCGCTGGGCTATCAATCAGTTAAACCGCATCCATCCGCGTTCTGGGAGGGATGATTGAAAATTGAAAATTGGGCATCGGGCATCGGGCATCGGGCATCGGGCATCGGGCATCGGGAATTGGGAACTGGGAAAATCAAATAAGCTGTCGCGGATTTAAATTGTATATTTAGGGCTGGCGGGACACCCCACGAGAGTTTTATTGTTTTTTAATATGCAATTTAAGTGCAGAACAGCTTAACGAATAACCAATAACCAATAACCAATAACCAATAACCAATAACCAACAACCAATAACCAATAACGAATAACCAACAACCAATAACCAATAACGAATAACCAACAACCAATAACCAATAACGAATAACAACTAACCAATAACAACTAACCAATAACAACTAACCAATAACAACTAACCAATGACTGAATCTTTAAAACTATTATTTCTCTCAACTTCTGTCGGTCAACTCGGTTCGGGGTTGGGTGGCGGAGTCGAACTTACAGTCCTCAACATTGCTCAAGAATTGCACCGCAGAGGTCATAAAATAGCTGTTGTGGCACCAGTCGGTTCAGTTTTAGAATCAATTCGGGTAATCGAAATAATGGGAGATTTGCAAGTAACTGCGCAAACACAAGATTACAATGCTTCTGTTGTGATGCCTGCCGATGCTGTGCTGGCAAATATGTGGGAATATGCTCGTAAAGTTGAGGAGGAATGGGATGTCATTGTTAATTTTGCCTATGATTGGTTGCCGTTTTATTTGACGCCGTTTTTTAGGACTCCGATCGCCCATTTTATCAGTATGGGATCACTTTCGCGATCGCTCGATCGCATCGCCGGACAAATCGCCGCCAAATTTCCCGGTACGATCGGAGTTTACACCGTTTCCCAAGCCGAAACCTTTGCCATTGCCGACGAGTGTCAGTTGTTGGGAAGCGGCATCGATTTATTGCTGTACGAATTTTGCAGCCAACCGGAACCCAAATTAGCTTGGTTAGGTCGTATCGCCCCGGAGAAAGGCTTAGAAGATGCTGTGGCGGCCGCGAAAATTACAGGCATTCCCCTCAAAATTATGGGCAAAATGCAGGATGAGGATTATTGGCAAAAAATTTGTGCCGATTACCCGGATGCTCCGGTAGAATATTTAGGGTTTCTGACAACAATCCAAATGCAGAAGCAAGTCCGAGAGTGTCGAGCCTTGTTGATGACACCGCGCTGGGTGGAAGCTTTCGGAAATGTGGCGATCGAGGCTTTAGCTTGCGGTGTACCCGTGATTTCCTACGAGCGCGGGGGGCCGGCCGAAATTGTTCGAGACGGACTGACGGGCTTTTTAGTGGAGCCTGATAGTGTAAATGGTTTGGTAAGTGCGATCGGTCAAATCGACAAAATTGACCGCCGGGCTTGCCGCAGCCAAGCAGAGGTAGAATATTCTTTAGGAGCTTTGGGCGATCGTTTTGAACACTGGTTCAAATCTATTCTAAATTTGAGTTAAATAAACTCTTAATCCACCACAAAAAAAAGACAGCAAAAAAAACTATGCCAACCGAACGTTTAGTGCTTTTATCAAGTAGAGAAATCGCCAAAATGCGCGAAGCAGGTCGGTTAGCCGCCGAACTGCTGCTACATCTAGAACCAATGATCAAACCGGGTGTTAGCACTCTCCAAATTAACGACGCAGCCGAACGTTGGACTTTGGCACACGGGGCAAAAAGTGCTCCGCTAGGTTATAAAGGATTTCCTAAATCTCTGTGCGCTAGCGTCAATCAAGTAGTCTGTCATGGCATCCCAAATGCTAAACAAATTCTCAGACAAGGTGACATTATTAATATTGATGTAACTCCTTTGGTTGATGGTTATCACGGCGATACTTCTAAGACTTTTTTTGTTGGGAAACCTTCGGCTGTCGCTCAAAGGTTGGTGGAAGTAACTGAGGAATGTTTGAGGAGGGGAATTGCGGAAGTTAAACCAGGTTCTCGTACTGGCGATATTGGTGCGGCGATTCAAGAGTATGCGGAAGCACAAGGTTTTTCGGTTGTGCGAAATTTTGCCGGACACGGGGTACACCGAGTGTTTCATACGGAACCGGAAATTTTGCACTATGGGAAGCGGGGGACGGGAAAGAAGCTCAGACAAGGGATGGTTTTTACGATCGAGCCGATGATTAATGAGGGAACTTACGAAGTGGAAATTCTTGCCGATGGTTGGACGGCTGTAACTCAAGATGGCAAGCTTTCGGCTCAATTTGAGCACACGTTGGCGGTGACTGATTCTGGGGTGGAAATTTTGACTTTACCGTAGTCATAATTAATAAACTATCGGAAAAATCTAGGCCTTGAGGCCAGTAATAACTAATATCAAATCCTCTCTTGATCGGAATAGTAAATTCGAGTTCACAGTTAACAGTTCACTGTTAACTGTTAACAGTCAATACCATGAGAAGTGCAACTGGAATGATATAGAGGAGATGGCAATGCCGTGTCCCTACCAAAAATAATATTGTAGGGAGACGGCATTGCCGTCTCCTAATTTTGGCTAATAATTCCGATGCTGCGGGATTTGATATTACAAAAAAACTAGCGGAATGCGGAAAGCTCAGCGACTTTAGTGCTGAGATGAAAGCGGGCGGGGACTTCAGTCCCCTTCAGTCTTTCTTGTAAAGTATTGTGACAGACTGTATTTGTTTTACACCAACTCTGCTATTGTAATTATATCGTGATGAGGTCGAAGTCATGCTAGTTTTTGAATTCAAAACTTATGGAAAGCGACAGCAGTTTGATGCTGTCGATCAAGCTATTAGAACAGTACAATTTATCCGAAACAAAGCAATTCGCTTGTGGATGGATGGCGAAAAGATTGGTAAAAACGATCTAAGTAAATACTGTGCATTATTAGCAAAAGAATTTTCGTTTTGTGATGAATTGAACAGCATGGCTCGACAGGCGAGTGCAGAAAGATCATGGTCTGCAATCTCCCGATTCTACGATAACTGTAAGAAGAAGGTTCCCGGTAAAAAGGGATTTCCACAGTTCCAAAAAGACAACCGCTCAGTCGAATATAAGACTAGCGGTTGGAAATTGGCAA